>CAOKGO010000014.1 GCA_948468045.1 uncultured Clostridium sp.
AATACTGGTGCAATACTATGTGCTATTATTGTTGTATTTTCATTGATTAATCCTAAGTCCAAATAATATTTAAGTAATTTAGTCCAATTTTCATAATTTTGATAACCAACTCCTATTGGAAATTGTGGTACATATACCTGTTTTCCTTCTGATGTTATAAAATCGTGTAACCAACTAAACCAATTTCCAAATGGACTTCCAAAACTTCCATGTATTATAAAATAATTTTCCATTTACTTTTCCTCCAATCTGTTTTTTTATACTAACAATATACCACCATTAACATTGAGATTTTCTCCATTTATATAATCTGCTTTCTCACTTAATAAAAATAATACTGCATTTACTGTATCCTCGACTTCTCCTAATCTACCACTCGGATTTTTCATAGCTGTTTGTTTTATTTCATCTTCTGTATAACTCTTTTTAGCAAGTGGTGTCAATGTCATTGATGGACTTACTGTATTTGTTTTTATATTATATTTTTTTGTTAATTCTAATGCACAACATTGTGTAAGCATTATTGTTGCTGCTTCACTTGTGCAGTAAGCAACAGAATCTTCCATTGGTTTTGTTCCTAATCTTGATGCTATATTTATAATTCTAGGCATATTAGACTTTTTTAATAATGGTATAGCATACTTTATACACATCCATCTTGAATAACATTTACATCTAATTCTTTTCTATATTCTTCTACTGGCAATTCTTCTATTGCAAAGATTTTATCATAAACAGCATTATTTACTAATCCGTCTAATTTATTAAATTTTTCTTCTATTTTTTTATACATATCTATAACATTTTTTTCATTTGATATATCAGCTTTTATAAATAAAGTTCTATCTTGATACTCTTTTAACAACTCTTTTGTTTCTTTTGCATTTTCTTCATTATGTGCATAATTAATAACAACTTTTGCTCCTTCTTCTAATAGTGCTTTTGCAATTCCTTGACCTATTCCAGAAGTAGAACCTGTTATTAAAAACACCTTATCTTTGAAATTCATACCTACACCTTCTTATAATAAAATTTTAAATTTATCTCATGTCCACCATAATACTTTAATATTTTTTGCATTCGCTTGTTCTCTTCTCCAGTAGCACACGATACTATTTCTATATCTTTATTTTCTTCTCTTAGTTTTTCTATTAGTTTAAAGAATACACCACATTTTCTGTATTCTTGTTCAACAAACATTTGTGAAATCCATAATACTTCTCCATCATTTGCCCAATAGAAATATGAATATAAAATCATACCTACTGGTTTATTATCTATTTCTGCAATTAAACATTTAAATTTAGGTCTATCACAAAAATAATCTTTATCTATATTCAATTCTAGTCCTTTTGTTTGTTCTGTTTCATTAGTATTATTAATAATTCTATTAGCATGTATTATAAACTCTTTATGTACCTTATTAGCATACAATACTTTAATATCACTCATATTAGCACTCTCCTAAATATTCTCTTATACTATTGGCTAATTCAAAATCCATTCTTTTTATTGCTTCTTTTGTTACGCCTGCTATATGTGGTGTTACTATTACATTATTTCTTTTTGTATTCAATAGTTCTTTATAATTTTCTGCATCAATGTCTAATCCCACATTAAAAGTAACATTTTCATTTGCATATCTTATTAACTCATTCATATCTACTATTTCTGCTCTTGATGTGTTTATAAATGTTGCTGTTTTCTTCATTAATCTAATTTTGTCTTTTGATATTAAGTTTTTGTTTTCATTATTTAGTGGAATATTTACTGTTATAATATCTGAATTAGATAATAACTCATCTAAACTTAAAAATTCTACACCTTGTTCTAACAAATCCTTGTGTTTTTCTGGATTTAAAGTATTACAGTAAATTTTCATATTAAATACATTCGCTATTTTTATTACTTCTCGTGATATTTTTCCTGCTCCTATTATTCCTATTGTACTATTACTTATATCATTACTTCTTGCAGATAATTCTTTTTTTGTTCCACCCTTCATAGCAATGTCATTAGCCTCTATTATTCTTTTCTTTAAACTTAATATTAAAGAAAAAATATGCTCTGCTACTGATATTACATTTGATGTCTGACAGTTAATGACTTTAATTAAATTAGATTCAAAGAAACTATTATCTATATGATCTACTCCTATTGATAAAGTTGCTATTATTTTTTTATTGTTTATTGCTTTTAGCATATCTTCTGTTAATCTTTCTTTAACACCTATTATCAAAATATCATAATCATTTAATAATTTTAATAGTTCTTCTTTATTAGGTCTTTCTTCGCTAGTTGATAATTCTAATTCTACTCCTGCATTTGTTAATGTTTCACATGCTTTTTTATCCAAATCTTTAAACACGCTATATGCTCTTAACATTATTTATCTCCTTACAAATCTCTATTTTACTTATTTATATCACAAAATCAGTATAAAAACAATTATTTCCAGAAATTAATGTAAAAGAGATTGCTACTGTTTATATAACAATCTCTTCGCATTATTATCTATTTAAAGTTCTATCTTTTTTCTTTGCTTTTGTAATATCTTCTTGTCCATTTTTCATTTGCATTTCAATTTTTATTACTTCTTTTACTTTTGGTGTATCTTCTAAAATATAGTTTGCTATTTTCAGATTTTTTCTATACTTATTTAGAATTGTAGTGCATTCATTTCGTTTTTCTTTATATTCTTCTATTAATTTATCATCTTTACAATTTCTTAGCTTATTTCTGTATTTTTGCCTTAAATCAGTAACACTTTCAATATTGTTTTCAGTTTGTGAAATATAGCTTTTTACATCTTCTGTTGTTTTTAGTTTTGCTGTTACTATAAGTCTAATTTCATTAGAATATCGTTCCATTTTTCTTACTTCTTGCTTCATTTCTGGAGATAGTGGCTGATAGTTTTCTCGTTTTGGTAGTAATCCTAATAAGTGAAATAGCAGTAGAAATAGCACATCAATTCCACTAATTTTGCTAATATCTTTGAATTTACCTTTATATTTATAAACTTTATATTTTTGTTTTTTCTTTTTAGGGTATATAAATTCCATATATCTATTTTGATAATAATAAGGGTTGTGTTCAACTTTGTTTGCAATGTTCTTTGGCAAATATTCTTCTCCTAAATGATACATTCTTACTGCTATCATTTATTGAACGAATTGTAGGATATTTCCTATTATAATCATCATTGATAATATAACCCTTTTTTAGCATTATCTTTTTAAACTGCCCGTAATTTATACACATTTGCATTGTTTCGTTAATAGCTTGTCTTATTACATTATACTTTGTTGGCTCTCCTCGTTTTTCTGCAAAATATATACTTCTTGGTGTTTTCCCTGTTGGTTTTTCAATAACTATTAATCCATATTCTTTGCATAGTTCATCTGATAACTCTCTAAAATGATAATATGCTCCTTTATTACAGTTAAACTTTTTTCCTGTAAACATATTAACTGAATTTACTACAAAATGGTTATGATATGTGCCAGTATTAAAGTGTGTTGCAACTACTACTTGATATTCTCTCCACATCTTTTCTGCAAGTTCTACTCCAATTTTGTGTGCTAATTCTGGTGATACTTCCCCTGTCTTGAAACTTTGGTATGCATGATATGCAACATTTCCTGTGCATTTATCAAATCTATTTTGCACTGTTGTCATTTCTTCATAAGCTGTTTCTGCTTTACAATTTACACCAGTTACATACATAGTTTTTTCATTTTTATCTATGGTTTTCTCATCATTTTCTGCATATTTTAATACTTGTTTTAAATCTGAAAATATTGTCTTTTTTGGATTTTTTGCATAGCTTATTACACGAGATATACTATCTTTAATTGCCCATATTTTTGTTGTTGCCAATCACATCATCTCCATTTTTATAATTATAAATATCCAAAAAATCACTTTGCATTTTTGTTATTTTTTCTTTTATTTCTTCATCACTCATATATGAAAATTCATTTTTTAGTTCAATAATTCCATTGTAAATTTTACGAAGTTCTTCATCTGGTATTGAATAAATTTCTTTTTGTAATCCTGCTTTTCTTAAATAAGATGACAAATTTAAGTTACTCTTTTTAGCATTTTTTTGTAGTTTTTTCTTCTCGTTTTCACTCACTCTAACATTAATTCCTATTGTTCTATTTCTCATAATTTTTCACTTCCTTTTTGATAAATTTTCGTTCTACTTTTTATAAAATTTTTCTTAAAATCTTTTAATTTCTTATACAATTTTTTGTTTCATAGGATAGGGGTTATAGGGGAAGTTTTTCCCCTTTCAACGTAAGTTGTCGGTTTTGTGGCAATACAAAACCTATGCTCGCTACACTTATAGACATTAAATTTGGCAATACATTTATCTGTTTGCTCCTACCTGTAATTTTTTATACATATATTAGTTCTTTTAGTATAATTTCTTCTGCTGTATTTTTAAAATTATTCATCATACTAACCCAATAAAGTTGGTCTGTATTTTTCATTTCTTCTGTTAGATTGTTTTGTTCTTTTAATTGCTCTATAATTAAATCAATTCTTTCTTGTGCTGTTTGTTGAATCTCTTTTAAATGTTTATTCAATGTTCCTTTTGTAAACATTATCATATATTCTGCTTTTTTATTTTCTTTTAAAAATTTTAATCTCATTCTTCCATATTTATTTAGCACAATTTTTTCTTCTTTCTCCAAAACTAAATTA
This sequence comes from uncultured Clostridium sp., assembly GCA_948468045.1. GTDB lineage: Bacteria > Bacillota > Clostridia > TANB77 > CAG-508 > CAG-269. The sequence goes on from CAOKGO010000014.1 coordinate 4,714, forward strand.
GGCATATAGTAATCTCCAATCTTTGTATATTCAATTCCATATTTATTTTCAATTTTGTTTTCTTTTAATTCTTTATTTTCCATTTTCAATTCCTCCAATTATTTAATTTTTTTAACTAACTTTTTCGCGTTCTTTTACTCTTATTGCTCCTACAATTCTATTTACTTTTTTCTGTGGATATTTTTTATCATCTGTTACTAATTCCACTAATTTAAAAAGTTTTTCTCCATTATCATTTGTCTCATCAATTGTAAGGTATTTTTTCTGATAGCCTTTCTTTTGTTCATCTAGTCTTGCTATTTCATAATAAGATACTTCGTAATAATCATTTAATCTTTCCATATATTCTTCTAACTCCTGCTTGTCCATCATAACTGTTGTTCTAACTTCCTTATCTTTCTCATCTGCAATAGTCATATCAAACATTCCATTTTGCATTAACTTGTATATCTGATTAATAAATGTTTTTCTTAATTTCAAATTAACTAGCTTATAGTTTCCTTTACTATCTTTTTCAACTGTAATACTTTCTAAAAACTTTGAAATAAATTCTTGTTTTTCTTCTTTGTCTTTGTTTTTCCATTCTGCCATTAGCATATCGTAAAATTTATTAGAACGGATTAGCTTTTCTTTTTCTACATCTCTATCTGCCATTAAGTACTGTGGGCTAAAACTTTGTTTATTCAAATCAATAGTTTCAATTCGTTTTTGTTCTAATAATTCTAACTTTTCATCAATTGCTTTATATTCTTTTGAAAATTCTTCTACATCAACTATTTCTTTCAAATAAGCTTCCTTTATTCTATTTTTTTGATTTCTTAATGTGTTTATTTCTTTATCAAGTTTATCTGTATTTTTATCTTTTTTATCTGCTAAAACAGGATAGAAATATCTTTTTACCGTCATATCATATTCTATTAAATCCATTATCATTGGCATAACTTGTTCTTCTATTAAATCTTCACGAAGATAGATTTTACAGTCTGAACAATGATAATACATATACTTTTTCTTTTTACCACCTGTTCCTTTACTACCCATTATCTTGCCACATTTAGGGCATTTCATTTTTTGCATAAAGATATATACTCTATCTCTACAATATGCTCTTTGATTTTTCTCTTTCTGTAGCTGTATATCTTCAAACATTGCTCTTGTTATAATTGGCTCTACAACATTAGGATATATTACTGGCTCTTTTCCTTGTTCTTTTGCTACTCTTTTAAATCTTTCATAATCTCCTACATAGATTTTGTTATTGATTATTTTTTCTATTGTAGAATCATCCCATTTCTTAAGTTCTAGAACTTTTTCTTCATTTAGAATATTTGCTATTGTTTGATAACTTTTACCTTGTAAATATAGATTAAATATTCTAATAATAATATCTTTGGTGGTTTCATCAATTACCATTTTCTTTGACTCATTTCTTTTGTAACCTAGTGGGCAAGTTCCGTGGAATATGTCCAGACTTTATTGCCCCTGTTAAACCGAATTTTGTTCTTTCACTTACTATTTCAATTTCTAATTGAGATAATACTGTTAGCATACGCACAAAAAATCTGCCGATTAGCTGTGCTAGTATTTACATCATCTCTATCGCATACCAAATAGCAATGATGTTCTTCTAACTCTGAAATTAATACTTCTAAATCTCTTACAGACCTTGTAACTCTATCTAGTTTATAGGCTACAATATAATTGATTTTTCCTGCTCTCATATCTTCTAGCATTTGCTGAAAGGCAGGTCTACCAGACATATTTTTTGCACTAATTCCTGCATCTTTGTAAACTTTATGAATTTTATAATCTTTATATTTACAAAGTTGTTTTAACTTTTCCTCCTGTTCTCCTAAACTAAATCCTTCTCTAACTTGATCTTCTGTACTTACACGAATATAAATTCCTGCTACTTTCCTTTCTTCATTCATTTTTACATATCCTCCTTCCAAATTTTATGAATAGAAAGGCAACTAAAAAAGTGCCACATAGCATAGTTTTGGCTATTAGCACTTTTCGAGTTTTTATATTTATTATTACTATCCCTTTAATTTTCTTTTTTAATAACACAAATAAACCAATATAGTATAATTTTTTAAAAACTCTAAAATGCTTTGCCGTTCTATGTTATGTATTTCCGCTGATATGTTCTTGTAATTTGGATAACGGATACTTTGTACTTAAATCATTTACATAGAAATAATCGTGTTCATTAAAGAATAGGTACAAGCTATCTTTAATAATTACTCTATGGGGCTCTACATACGCTAAATTGGTATGCTCAATAATTCTTAGACAACCATTTATTATCTGTGGCTGTTCCTTTCCTTTAAATTTAAAACGGCACGCCCATTCAATTTTAGAGAGTAATTCTTTACTCATATTGATTTCTTGTTTAATTATATGTAACATAATACCACAAAAACCTCCTTCTTTCAAGACTTTTGGTCAAAAAAAGACCGCTTCATTTTTTGAAACGGTTTAAGTTTTTGTGTTGTCAAATTCTTATAATCTTGAAATTAAGTTATATCAAGTATTATAGAGAGTTCGACAAAAACTCGTCTTGGTGCCAATGGCGTAGTTATCTACAACTTTTTTGGCTCTCTTGACGATTGATACAAATATCAATCAATTTATTAAAGTATATCACATTTTTGATAAAATACAATAAAATTATAACAAATTTCACAAAAAAGTTTAAGAATTAATTGCAAAGCAGACAGAAATTATGATTTAATTTCTGTCTGCCTTTTGGTTTCATTTAACAATTGTATATAAAACCCTCTGAATCACAACCTGAAAGGCTATGGGCAATTTGAACACACTTTTTAGTCTTAAAGGAAAAGTATAATCTGTCTTCATTAACCTCGGACAAATCGGTAAATGCACCTATTTTATAACTCTGTCCTTTAAAGTGTGTAGCAACTGCATTTTCAGCATTTCTAAGCCATTCACTACCTGAATCTCGTTCTAAACCAAAATAGTGCAAGATTCCTATTGAATATCCTGCTGTAACTGCTTCATCTGTTAAACGAGCCATTTTTGTGTTTTTTAACCGTCCATACCGTTTTTTTAAATCTTTTTTTGTCAAAATTGTTAGTTGTAATTCTCTCATAAACAATTCCTCCTTAAAATAATTATTTTATAATAAATGTATATATGTCAACCTGTAAAACAGGATTAAAAGAATTTAACATAAATATTCTATCACTTTTTTATTGTTTTTTCAAGGTTTTTCATCATTTTCATTGCAATACCTTAAATATACAAGTATATTAGATAGCTTTTATATTATTATACAAATATAAAGCAATTTTATTTTGTTCTGTTGTTTCCATTTCCATAAGTTTAGCCATTGCAAACATTACAAGTTTATACTTTCCAAAATTTATAAGTGTAGTTCTATATTCTTCATCTATGTCTTTTAACATACTATCAAATTTATCATAATTTTCTTTAGTATTATATATTAGACCAGTCCATTTGCTTTGGCTCATGCATATTGCCAATCTTAGCTTATCTTTAATATTCATATCATTTATCATATCAATTAAATATTTAACTTTTTCATTTTCCATATCTAAAATTCCTCCTTTTAAAATCTAGTATCATTATTTTTCTTTTTATTCTTAATTTGCTTATTTTCATCTGGTATAGTTACTTTTCTAGCAATATTATTTGCAATTTCATTATCGTTATTATCAAATATTCCATTCTTGTATAGGTCATCATTAACAATCTTGTAGTTATTATCTTTATCATAGCAAATTCTCTTGTGAAAATGGCTCATAATACTATGCCAAAAGCCTTTAAATTTCTTTAATTCTTGTTTTAGCTTTTCTTTTTCAGCTTGTAACCTGCCAATAATTTTATCTTTAGTAGATAGTTCATTTTTTAGACTGCCGATTTCATTATCTTTTAGTTCTATTTCATATTTAAGTGAACGATTTTCCTTTTCTATTTCAAAAGCAGAATGTTCAAAGTCTTTAATTGCTATATTTAAGTCGTTTACGTTTCTAACAGTTTTAGTAATATCTTTTACGTCATTAGTATAATTTTTGATTTTATGGACATCCTCGTTTGAAATAACCATATTATTTTTGTTTAATTTAGTAGGCTTTAAACTATCTAAAATTTTATCTATATCGTTACTTGTATTATCAAGCTCTCTAGTTTGAGTATTAGCTTTTTCAAGTTTTTGCTCTTTCTGTTTTAGCTGTTTCTTGATTTCCCTATAATCTCCCATATCTTTAACATTTATATCTTGATTTCTGCCTTTTTGCTTTTGTTTTAATCGTGTATTAACTTCATAAAACTTGTTATATGACTTAATACAAGCATTTCTCATTTTATCTTGTATTTCAGTAAGTGTTGCTTTTGTAAATAACTTACTTTTTCCTACTCGTTTTTTCATTCCTCTAGTACAATTTTCTATTACTGGAACACCTACTATATGCATATGGGGAGAAACTTCATCAAAATGTATTGTTGCATTTGCTATTTTAAAATCTGGTACAATTTTTATTAACTCTTTTACTTGCTCATTATATACATCAACCATTTTAAATCTATATCTTTCGTTTTTATCGTTCCAAAAGTCCATATCTCCAAGCTCTATTATAATTTCACACGCAATATCATTTTGAGATTCGCATACTTTTTTGAAATAATCTTCAATTTTTCTATCTTCACGAGTTTGTTTATTGTTATATTCAATTCTAGCTTTTTCAAATTCATCTAAATATAATTGCTTAACATCATTTACAATATCACTTGTTCCATATATTGTTCTAATTAGTTCTGTTTGATTATCATAATCTCTCAAATTATGCTTGTTTACATCTGATAAATCTTTTGCATTTTGAATTGCATTATTAGCTAGAGAAGTAGTACCTGATACATTTTCTTTTGCTACTTTTTTAGCTAATTTACTTTTATTTTTATCACTACCTAAGTGAAAAGAATATGCCAATTCTTGCTCCAATAAAAACACCTCCTTGAAATTTCTTCGTAGCACAGGACTTTGACCTTGTCATAAGTCCTAACCCAGTAAGAATAAGTTAAGTACACTTTTTAAAATTTGTATTTATAGACAGCTTTAGCAGATATAAAATTATAGTTCTAAAAGTAGTGAAATTAAATTTTAGGAGGATTTTAAGAATGGATAATAAAATTACATATACAAAAATTGGAAATTATTATTTGCCAAATTTAACACTTGCAGAAAGTAAATTTAAAGATTATCAATTAAGTAAATATGGAAGAATGAGATTGAATTATTTAAAAAATTATAAAAAAGCAGAATATATCATTTTATTTATGGATAATAAATTATATGAACATTTATATAATATTGATATAGAATGTCAAAAACAGTTTGAATTTTTAATGAAACAGTTTGCTGAAAAAGAAAATATAACAGAAGAATTGAAAGCTAATAATCAAATGTTGTGGGTTCAAAAAATGAATTTAATAAAAAATACTGTTGAAGAAATTATATTTAAAGATAAAATATATAACTAGAACCAAAGCCCTAACCACAAAAATGTGGTAGGGCTTTGGTTTGGTAATTTGACTAAAAGATAAAAAATTTCAAATTAATAGTCGCTTGGGAGAGACCAATTCTCGCATTTTGATGCTGGGATTTTGTTTTGGGATACACGAATTGATTGTTCAACATAGTCTGGTGTAATATTTCCGTTTTCATTAACAGTCAGAATCCATGTTGCAGATGTGGTCAAACCATTAGTATAAATCCCATTAGGTTCAGCCTGTGAAACCACTGTACCACTTGAACTATAGTAGACCATATCAGGAGAAGTAATACTTGCTGAATATGGAATACCATAACCAATACATTGACCTTCATAAACCCACTTGCCAGTATATTCGCATTTGGTATACCAATAACATATCAAGTTAGGATCATCCCTTAACTCATAAATTTCTTTGAGTTGTGCATACTCAAAAAAATTAGCAAGGTCAGGGTAGCCAATTGCATCAGCAATTTGTGCTTTCATTTCTTCAGAATATTGTCGATCTCTGGACGCTGACTCACTAGTGCATCCACTTAAACATGACACACATACGATAGCCACAAAAATTATGACGATGTTTCTTTTAATGTTTTTCATATTAGTTTCCTCCATTCAGGCATTTCCTGTAAAATGATTTGATATCACTGTTATCAATGTCTTCTAAATCCAAGTTTGGGTATCTGTCCACGACGTATTCCATAATTGCGACTTTTTCGACATCTGTTTCTGCTTGGTTATACTCACGATACTCCTTTGCGAGGAAGTTAGCAGCCGTTTCGGTATAAGTCGTGGAATGTTTGAAAATTTCCCGATTTGCTTCTACAGCAAACCTCTTGTATCCAAAACCAATAGCACCGAAGATAACAACCAACAGTACCACAACCAGCACGCCACGGGTAAACAGCTTTCTTCCTATATACCCAGCTTCTTGAAACTCTCTGTCAACGTCTTGTTTGAATTCTTTGTCCAACCTCATTTTTTTGTCCTCCATTTAATTGATTGTTGATAAGTTTACAGTTACAAAAATTTCTAGGTTTTTCTAAACATAGTTGTCCCTCCTTATTAAATTACCAATGTGCAAAGTATTACTATTTCAGTATACCACAAATTATGTTAATTGTAAATACTTGACAAATAGTTAAATAGATGATATATTATGTGTACCATTAAAATGGTAACTGAAAAATTTAATAATGGCACACATAATGAGCTACTCGGGAGAAAGCATTAAATTGTTTTCGCAGTCTGGGTTTAACTCGCTCCGCCATGTCAAAATTGTTGGATTATAAATAAAGAATAGTATATTTATCCGAATGAAATAAAACTGACAGGAGATGTGCAAATAAAATTAGAGTAAAATATGCTTCTAATTTTATTTGTCATTCTCAGTCGGTTTTTTTGTTATGTATTTGCATAACAAAACCACTGATAAAATTTTTATGCAGGTATGCAAAAAAATTTTTCAGTGGCAAAAATATATACCTGTTTTGGTATATATTTTTGTGAGCCTCGCAGAGCCCACGACATCTTTGCAAAACGAAGTTTTGAAAGTGTCATAGTGGGTTACGCACTTTGAAAAAGTTGCGTAACAGATGTGCTCTGTAGCTCCCCTCTTGCGTACCTGCAAGAAAGGTGTAACCAATGGATCAACAAAACTATTCTGTGGCAAGAGTAAAGTGCCACACTCGTTCAGATGTAGGAAAATTTGAAAGACATATCGAACGAAAAAATGAAACTTACTCCAATATGAATATTATATCAGAACAAACTCAATATAATGTTTGTTACAAAAGATGTGATACCACATATAACGAAAAACTAAAAGAAATGGTTGAGAATAAGCAAATATCACTTCGTGGCTTAAAAGAAAATGCTAAAGTATATAATGAAATGGTATTTGATATTAACTCTAATTATTTTGAACAAAACGGTGGTTATGAATTTGCAAAAGATTTTTATGAGAAAGCATTTCACTTTGCTGAAAAAGAAATGGGACAAGATAATATATTGTCGGCAGTTATGCATGCTGATGAATTAAATGTTGCTCTAACAGAAGAATACGGCAAACCTATTTATCATTATCATTTGCATGTTATTGCACTTCCTGTTGTAAAAAAAGAGATTAAATGGTCAAAAAGGTGCAAAGATAAGTCTTTAGTAGGTACAGTAAAAGAAGTTATCAATCAAGTAAGTCATAGCAAGAAATGGAAATCAGAGCAATTAACTGATAACTTTGGTAATCCTATTTATGATGAAAACGGAAAAGCTAAACTGATAAAATCATATAGTTTATTACAAGATAGATTTTATCAGTATATGAGTGATTGTGGCTTTAGAGGCTTTATAAGAGGTATTAAAGGTAGTACTAGAGAAAGTTTAGATAATTTGGATTTTAGGCTAAAAAAAGAAACAAAAAGACTTGAACGTATAACAAATCAAGTAGAAGAAAAGCAAGCAAATCTTAATGAGTTTATGAAATATGATAAAAAAATTGATGATGTTTCTTTTTTAGGAAAACAAAAGAAATTTTCAAAGAAGATAGAACTTGAAGAACAAGACTACACTGATTTAGTCAATTATGCTAAAAAAGGAATTGTTGCAGATAAAGAAATATATGAGCTTAATACTAGAATTGATAATTTACGAAATGCAGTAGATAAGTGGAAATCTTTATATGATGATATAGTAGAAAAAACAAAAGATTATTTCCATGCTATGAAACTTGCACCACAAAAGGTTTTTGACTTATTCAAAGGTCTATTTGCTAAAGAAAAACAAGATGAGTTAGAAAGACAACAAATTGAACAAGAAAAAATACAAGCTGAAAGAAAAGCTAAAGAGCAAGCTAGACTTGAAAAGCAGAAATTAAAGAACTCTCCAGAATATAAGAAAAGGAGGGCTTATAGAGATGCAAGATAATGAAAAAATATATAGAATTGAGCTAACCAATGAAGAATATGAATTTATACAAAATCTTAAAAACGAACTATGTGATAAACTTTCTAAGATGACTAAAGAAGAACTTACAGAATATTTAAAAAGTTTTTATCCAGAACAAGATTTGAACTTTGAAAAAGAAATAAAAGGTACTATTTATAAGGTAAATACCTATTTTAACAAAGATGCAGAACACACAATACTTACTAGATTTTTTGAAATCTTCAAAAAATAATAGTTTTAGTATTGCATTTTCAGTTTGAAATATGGTATATTATGACTACTACTTAAAAAATAGTAACTATAATTTTATATCGTATTTCAAGCTGTCTAAAGAAAGGAGTAATTGATGAAACAGCTAGAAAGCGATAAAATCACTGCTTTATACTGTCGTTTATCAAGAGATGATGAACTTTCAGGAGAAAGCAATAGTATAAAAAATCAAAAATTAATTTTAAGTAAATATGCAGAAGATAACAAATTTCAAAATATTAGGTTCTTTGTTGATGATGGGTATTCTGGAACTACTTTTACAAGACCTGCTTTTGTTGAGTTAATGGAACTTGCTGAAAATAGACAAATTGGAGCAATCATAGTAAAAGATCATTCAAGACTTGGAAGAAATAGACTTGTTGTAGGACAACTTCTTGAAGAAGATTTTGTAAGACTTAATATTAGGTATATTGCTATAATGGATAACATTGATAGTAGCAAAGGCTTAAATGACTTCTTGCCTATTCAAGATTGGTTCAACGAAATGCATGCCAAAAATACAAGTCAAAAAGTTAGAGCAGTTCTTAAAAGCAAAGGCGAATCAGGTGTTTCTCTTGCTAATAATGTACCTTATGGCTATAAAAAAGACGAAAATGATAAAACAAAATGGATTATTGATGAAACATCAGCAGAAGTTGTAAAGGAAATATATAATCTATTTATTCAAGGGCATGGAACTTTTGAAATTGCAAGAACGCTCACTGAACGAAATATAATGACACCAGCTGAATATTTTGCAAGTATTGGAAGAACATTCCCTACTAAATTACAAACACTCAAACATCAATGGAATGCTACAACAGTGGCAAGTATTTTAGATAGACAAGAATATATTGGAGATACCGTTAATTTTAAATATACTGTTCGTTCTTACAAAGACAAGACTAAGGTTAATCTTCCAAAAGAAGAATGGAAAATATTTAAAAATACCCATGAGGCAATAATTGATGAATATACTTGGAACATTGCTCAGCAATTACGAAATAACAGAAAAAAGCCAACTCGTTCAGGCAAGAAAAGTATATTTTCAGGATTACTATTTTGTGATGATTGTGGCAAAAAAATGTATTTTCAATCTCCTGTTACTGACCTAAACGCAAAAGACCATTACAGATGTTCAAGTTATAAGAAAAATATTTCTTTATGTACTTCACACTGGATTACAGACGAAGTATTACAAGTTCTTGTTTTAGAAAATATACAAAAAGTAGTTTCTTATATGAAAAATTTTGAAGATTTATTTATTAAAGAACAACTTGCAAAATCTACACAAGATGAGTTAAATCAAATCGCTAAAAACAAGAAAGAACTTGAAAAAGCCAAAAACAGAGTAATTGAAATAGATAACTTATTTATGCATATTTATGAAGATAATGTATCTGGAAAGATTACAGATGAAAGATTTAGAAACTTATCTTTTAATTATGATAAAGAACAAAAAGAATTAAAAACAAAAATTGAACAATTATCAAATGAAATCAACAATACTGAAAAGAAAACAACTGATTTAACACAGTTTATATCTAATGTTAAGAAATATACTGAAATAACGGAACTAACACCAGAAATTTTAAATGAGTTAATAGAAAAAATATTAGTTCATCAAGCTGAAAAGGTAAATGGTAAAAAAGTTCAAGAAATAGATATATATTATAGAGGTGTTGGTATCATTTCTTTTCCAGTAAGTCTTGAAGATATGACAATGGTAATTGAAAAAATGATAAATAAAAGAATATCAGCTTAATTATTAGAATTTAAGCTGTATCTATGGGGAGAATTATTTAGTGTACTTAACTAAATCGTTCTCCCCTATATGTTATGACATACTATCATAACATGGTGGCTCTGCGAGGCAATAAAATTTATTTTTGACAAATAAATTTTATTCAAATTAACTATCGCCACTTTCATTTTTGTTATCACAAAAACAAAACGTGCCACGTTAATTTGTTTCTTCTTGCATTTCTTCGCAGAATTTTACTGGCTTAACACCTACTGAAATAGGTATAGGCTCTTTTGTATAAATTACACTTGTGTTTGTTTCGTCTGATATATAGTCAAATGCTGTATCAATTTCTTGCATTTGGAATTTATCTTCTTCATTGATGTAGAGTATTCCAAATCTATAAGTTTCCATTTTATTATCTGGATCTAGCTTGTAATAATCTTCTAAAGGAAATACTCTAACAATAGCACTATTGTCTTCAGCAAAGTTAAAATAAAACATTTGCTTATCTACATAGTAGGTGGCTTCTGTATAATGAACATCATAATACTGTCTTAATCTCATTATTATTTCGCCGACTTCTTCCTCTGGCAAATAATTACTAAATCTTACACTACCAAGTACATTACCCAATATCATAGGCTTTGTTGTGTCTATATATCCATTATCATATAGCTCTTGACAAGGCTTGCAAATTGAGTCTCTAAAGTTTATTTGATTTACAATTACTTCGTTACCAACTAAAGCAAGTTCTATATCATCAATATATTTCATTATAAGTTCTGCTTGTTCTTGTCTAGTGTAGTCTTTCCACATTTTAGTTTTTTGTTGATATTCCTTATCTAGTTTGACTTTGTTAATAAAATCAATATCTCTTTTTAGTAAAATGTCTTTTGGTGTAAATTTTAGTTCTTCGGTGAAATCAGTTGTATCAAGCTTATTTTCAAGCTCTGTAATTGCATTTTCAACAATTTTCTTTTCTTCGTTATATTCTTTCAACTCAAATACTCCATTGATATAGGCTTTTTTAATTCTTTCAAGTTTATTGTTTTGTTCTTTTATTTCTTTTTCTAATTGTTCTTTAGGCTCGTCAAATTTTTGCTTTATCATAGGCAAGAAAAATTGATTTACAACAGAGTCATACTCTACTAATTCACTAATAAATTGATTAAAGTAGTCATTTATAACTTTTTCTTTAAACTCAATCTTGCAGTCATTACAATAATAGTAGAAATAAGCATTACCATTTTTCTTTGTAGTTGCTTTTCCCCCTAATATTCTGTTACATTTTGGACACTTCAATTTTTGCAAATATAAATATGTCAATGTTCTTTGGTAACTCCTAGAATTTTTCTTTTTCTGTACTTGACAATCTGCCCACATCTCTTTTGAGATTATTGGCTCTACTACATCTTCATAATAAGTTGGGTGTTTTGTTCTTTTTCCGTGAATAAAATCTCCTTTGTATATTTCATTTTCAAGAATAGTTTGTATAGTTGAGTCTCGCCAGTTACCTTTTCCTAATACTTTTTCTTCATTGAATAAATTGCTTATTTTTTGATAAGAATAGCCATTATAGTACAAGTCAAATATTCTAACTACAATATCTTTAGTAAAGTAGTCTATAACTAATCTTTTATCTTCGTGCTTATAGCCTAATGGTGCAACGTGAGGAATATGTCCTGATTTTATTGCTCCTGCTAGTCCTACTTTTGTTCTTTCGCTAGTTCTCTCAATTTCATTTTGACTAACACTCATTAAAAGTCTTGAAATCATTTTTCCATTTGCAGTTGTAGTATTTATTTCATCATTAGCACAATCAATATAAGCATTATTTTCGTCTAAAAAAGTTATTAGTTTTTCCCAGTCAAATATACTTCTGGTTATTCTGTCTAGTTTTAGAGCAACAATAGTATTTATCTTTTTAGCTTTAATATCAGCTTTTAATCTTTCAAACTCTGGTCTATGATTACCAGTTTTTGCACTTATTCCTGCGTCTTCGTAATAATCTACTATCTCATAACCTTTGAACTTGCAAAATGACTCTAGTCGTTCTTTCTGTTCTGGAAGACTAAAGCCGTTCCCTTGCTTGGTCTTCGGTTGATACTCTCAAATACAACCCACATTTTTTCTTTTCTTCGTTCAATTTTCATAACCTCCTAACAAAAAAGAGACATCAAAGTACACACGAGTACTACTGACATCTCTTAAATACATTTATCATAAACTAAAATATAAGAACCTCACCACACTACACAATCAAAGCTTGTGAGTGTGGTACCGAGAACCTTTTTACTTTCGTAATAATAATGCAATATAATATAATTTTTCAAAGTACTCATAACCACATAGCTTTTAACGGACAGCTATGTGTAATCAATTGCCTATATTATATCACGATTTTAAGAAATGTCAAATATTTACAATTATATGTTTTTCAAATATTCTTCTAACTCTGATAATTTAATCTTTTTAGTTAAGTTAGAAATATACACATCATTAGAGTAATTAAAAACTAAAAAAGTAATATTCTTAATAATCACTCTATGTGGCTCAATATATGTAAGATTAGTTCTCTCTAATTTTCTAATACTACCATTGATAAAGGTAGGAGTAACTTTTGAAAACTCACATACAAATTCAAGTCTTTGTTTTAGACATTCCTCAAATTCTAGTTCTTGCTTAATTATCTTCATTTTTCGAACCATCCTTTCTTGGATGATTTTAATATTGTTATAAGCAACAAAAAAATCAACCAGATTTTATTTTCTGATTGATTTTTGTATCAATTCTGTTCAATTTAGTTCGAACAGATACGTCGTTGGTGCAGATGGCCGGAATCGAACCGGCACGGTTTATTCAACCGCAGGATTTTAAGTCCTGTGCGTCTACCAGTTCCGCCACATCTGCATAAATATAAAACTGGTATCTTCAACAACAATTGATATTATAATATGTTGTTATTTTTTTGTCAATACATTTTATACAATTTTTTTAATTAGTTTTTTACAATAAAAAAAATAAGTTAAAAAAATACAGTCCCAATTAGCTAATTTAGAGCTTTTTAGTATATAAAATAAGTTCTTTAAAGTTCTATAATAATTAATACAATTATACAAAGAAATTCTACACATAAACAAATACATAGCATAAAAATAGTCTAAAAAAGTAGTCAAAATATTAATCATACTACTTTTTTATTCTATATAAAAAATCTCTGATTTTCTTATAGCATAGACATATTCCACACAAATTTGCTTTAGCAAATTTGGCAGGAAAACAAAGACAGAGCATGTAAGATAATCTAACAATTTTACAAAATTTTAATCATGCTCCTTTTGTTCCTAATCATTTGTTCCTGTTCCATCAAAAGGTATAAATTTGTTTACTACACTTTCTGGTTGTACCTCTTCTGCTCTAAACATCATAAATGATGTGTTAATTTTATTTTCTACTAATTGTTCTACTTCCTCTTGTGATGAGTGTTCTGCTAATACTAATTCACTTACTAGAATTTGTTTAGCATTGTTTAACATTTTCTTTTCCCCTGTTGATAAACCTTTTTCTTTTTGTTTGAAACTTAAGTTTCTTACTACATCTGCTACTTCATATATATCTCCACTTTTCATTTTGTCCATATTATCTCTATAACGTTTATTCCAGTTTTTGTCCATTTGTGTTTCGTCTTTTTCTAATATTCCAATTACTTTTTCTGCTGAACTTTTATCTATAATATTTCTTACACCTACTGTTTCTGCCTTTGCAGTTGGTATCATAACTTTTACTTCTCCTGGCATTTTCAATATGTAATAAGATTGTTTTTCTCCTAAAATATCTTTTTCTTCGATTGAATCAATTACCCCTGCTCCATGCATTGGGTATACAATTTTGTCTCCTACATTGAACATGTAAGCCAACTCCTTTCAGCACTTTTTCTATTGGTAGAAAGACAATAAAGCTATGTAAATAGCTATTACATTTAATAACTTTATTGGATTTTTTAACCATTTCTATTATACAACAAAAAATGGTAAAAGTCAAAGCCTTTACCATTGTTTTTTTATGTATATTGTAGTTCAACCCCTGTGTTTTCTAAGAGAAAAATTTTTTTTATTTTTTTGTCTTTTCTCCTTTATGTCTACTTTTTTATTTGCTTGTAGAACCAAATCCACCTATTCTTTCTCCTTGTGATTTATCATTATCAGTTATTAAATATTTTTGGAATATAGCCTGCCCAATTGCTTCCCCTTTTTTTATTGTTATATCTTCATCCTTAATATTATAAAATGCGAACATAATATGACCATCATTATCTATATTTCCATAATAGTCTTTATCAATAACCCCCACACTGTTTGCTACAATTAATCCTTTTTTCTTTGGATTAGAGCTTCTATTATATAATAGTAAAACTTCGTCATCTTGCATATATGCTTTTATACCTGTTTTTACTAATGTTGGATTATTTCCTTTTTTAAAACTTGGTATAACTACATCTTCTGCCGCTTCTACATCATATCCTGCTGAATATTTTGTTTTTCTAACTGGCAAATTTATTTGTTTGTCTTCAAATCCTTTTGCAATTTCAAATCCTCTTAATTTTTCCATTTCAAATTCATTCCTTTCTTACTTTGCTATAAGGAACATATAGTTATAAAAAAATATTTCTTAAAACTATATTTTCTCCTTAATTCTTCCTTATTTTTTCATAAAATAATACTATTGTCAATATAATTTCACTTCAAGTTTCGTTTTATAACCAAAAACTAGATTTTATAGTTAAAACAAAAATTGCATGTTTTGCATAATTAAAATTTTATAACATCTTAGATAACTTTCCATGTTCCATCTTTGTTTACTTGCAAAATTTACAAAACATTTTTTAAGCTAAATACTTTATAACATATGTTTTCGTAGGACTTCCTAAAATCTAATAAAATCTTTTACAAATTTATCTTTTATATCTGGTGGTAATAGCAAAATTTTCTCAATTTCTTCTTTCTTTACAATCTCTGGAATATACTTTCCACTATCTACATATTTAGGGTCATTTGAAAACTCTGGTCCAGTTCCTGTTCCAAATTCTCCATCTACATATTCACACAAATAAAAAATTTCATACTCCTTCTTTCTTTCTGAATAACACTCATATAGTTTTTTTACTATTTTAACATGAATCCCAAATTCTTCTTCAATTTCTCTTATAGTTCCCTCTTCTGGTGTTTCTCCTATTTCTAATCCACCACCTGGGAAAGTATAATATTCTTGAAAATCTTTGTTTTTCTTTACATCTAACCTATGCATCAATGCAAAACCATCTTCCATAGGAATAATTCCAGCTACTCTAGTTCTTTCCATTCCTCTTTACCTCCTCTTGAGACAGTAGGGACAGGTCTTAAATGTCTCATAAATATTATTTGTATATGCAATGAGACATTTAAGACCTGTCCCTACTGTCTCATTTTAACATAAGTTTATATTTTTTTCCATATTTTTGTTTTAATATTTAAAATTAGTGGTATAATCTTTATGATACAAAAGAATGGAGATGATTAATATTGGCAAATAATATGATAAAGGATGAAGTAAATGTTAGCAAATTATATGGTTTAGAGGCAACGATTCCAAAAGAAGAATTTTTACAAAAGTACCATATAAAAGAAAATGGTCTTTCTTCTAATGAAGCTGATGAGAAAATTAGAAATCTTGGTTTTAATGAGATAAAACAATCAAAACCCAAAAAATGGTATAATTATTTTTTAGAAAGTTTATTTACCCCTTTTAATTGTATTTTACTTGGAATTGTAGCTATTTTAATTTATACAGACATCTATTTACCGCCAACACCTAGTTATGCAAATATTATTGTAATTGCAATTTTAGTAACTGCTAGTACTCTTTTAGATTTTTTTGAAGAATATCGTTCTAATAAAGCTGCTGAAGAGCTTAAACAGATGGTAGCAACAACAACAGTAGTTATAAGAGATGGAAAAGAAATACAAATTCCCATTCGTGAGGTAACTTTAGGAGATACTGTAATTCTTTCTGCTGGTAGCTTAATTCCTGCCGACCTAAGAATTATAGAAGCAAAAGATTTATATGTTGGACAATCTTCTTTAACTGGTGAGTCAGATAGTGTTAAAAAACAAGTTGAGAGTGAAATAAAACTTGAAGAATTAGAAGCTATCTCTGATTTAGACACCATTTGTTTTATGGGAACAAATGTTATTTCAGGAAGTGCAAAAGGAATTGTAATTAAAACTGCTGATTCTACTTACTTTGGAAAAGTTGCTCATACTTTAACAGCTGGCAAGCCAAAAACTGCTTTTCAAAAGGGAATTGAAAGTATTAGTAAGTTATTAATTAGATTTATGCTAATTATGATACCACTTGTATTTTTATTAAATGCTTGGAAACATGACATCATAACTGCATTTACTTTTGCTGTTGCAATTGCAATTGGTATTACCCCCCTTCTATTACCTGTAATTTTATCTTCTAGTTTATCTAAAGGTGCTATTAGAATGTCTAAGAAAAAAACCATAGTTAAAAAATTAGATTCTATTCAAAACTTTGGTGCTATGAACATTTTGTGTACAGATAAAACTGGAACCTTAACCGAAGATAAAATTGTTTTAGAAAAATACTTAGATATAAATGGAGAAGAAGATATTAGAGTTTTAAAACATGCTTTTTTAAATTCTTATTTTCAAACAGGCCTTAAAGGAAATATTGATGAAGCTGTTATCAAAAGAGGTTTAGAAAATGATTTAGGCAATTTAAGTAATGTTTATAAAAAGATAGATGAAATTCCTTTTGACTTCTCTCGTAGGCGTTTGTCTGTTATTGTAAGTGATGGAACAAAAAAACAACTAATCACAAAAGGTGCAGTTGAAGAAATCTTAAATATTTGCACTATGGTAGATTATAAAGGTGAAGTATCACCTATTACAAAAGAAATTAAAGAAAACATCAGAAGAATTAGCAAAAATCTTAATGAAGATGGTCTACGCGTTGTTGCTGTTTGCCAAAAAAATGATATTTCAAATATTGAACAATTTAGTGTTTCTGATGAAAAAAATATGGTACTATTAGGCTTTATCGGATTTTTAGATCCACCAAAAGAAAGTGCAAAAGAATCTATTGAAAAGTTAAATCGTGCTGGAATTCGTGTTGTAGTTTTAACAGGTGATAATGCTGAAGTCACTCGTTGTATTTGTAATAAAGTTGGTATCAACTCTAAAAATATTGTACTTGGAAACAAGCTTGATAAATTAACTGATATTGCTGTTTTGCGTTTGCTAAGAAAAACTAATATATTTGCTAAGCTTTCTCCTATCCAAAAAGCTAGAATTGTAAGGCTTTTAAGAGAAGCTCGGAAATGTTGTTGGATATATGGGTGATGGAATCAATGACAGTCCATCTCTTACAAATTCTGATGTTGGAATTTCTGTTGATACTGCTGTTGATATTGCCAAAGAAGCAGCTGATATAATTTTATTAGAAAAAGACTTAAATGTTTTATTAGATGGTGTAACAGAAGGTAGACGTACCTATGTAAATTTAATGAAATATATAAAACTTGCTACTAGCTTTAACTTTGGAGAAGTTGTTTCTGTTATAATTGCAAGTGCATTATTGCCATTTTTACCAGAAACACCTATTCAATTATTAGTTGAAGGTTTGCTTTATGATTTTGGTCAATTAACTTTACCTTTTGACCATGTTGACAAAGAAGCTTTACAAAAGCCAAAATCTTTTTCTATTAAAAGTTTAAAAGATTTTATGTTTTTTATGGGACCACTTAGTTCTGCCTTTGATATGCTAGTATTTGCATCACTTTGGTTTATCTTTAGTGTTAGAGATGTTGCAACATTCCAAACAATTTGGTTTAGTTACAGTATTACCTCTAACCTAGTTGGAATGCATATTATTAGAACATCAAAAATGCCTTTTATACAAAGTAATGCCCATAAAGCAGTATACATTTCCTCAATTTCTCTAATTTTAATTGGAATTTTAGTTCCATTTACACCTTTAGGAAATTTGATTGGTTTAGTTCCAATTGCTACAAAATATATTTTCTTAATATTTGCTGTAACTTTACTTTATTGCTTTGTAGCCATTTTTGCAAAAAAAATATATATCAAAAAATATGGAGAATGGATTTAGTAGGATTTGGGGACGGCCCCAAAATCCTACTTTTTTTTAATATTCTTAATCTCATTATTTCTTTCTAAATTCCTTATAACATACCAATTTTCACATTTTCTTTCCCTATAATATCTTCAAATACTTCTTGAATTTTATCTGTCAAATAAATCTGCCCACAAGGTTTTATTTCTTCATTTATTCTAATTTGAACATTTATATTATTTTTATCACCATGAAAATAACGTAAAGCTCCCCTTAGTTTATCTTTTTGCTCCTCATCTGCATTCGTAATATCCAAATTGAATATTTTTTGCTTTTGTTCTCCAAAATTCTTTATATCATTTGCAATAATAGTTGTTGTATCATCTTCCCTTATACTCAAACGCCCATCAACCACAACTATATTTTCCTCTACTAAACTTTTACCAGCATTTATATAAGCATTTTCAAACACAATGATTTCTGCTGTTCCATACAAGTCTTCTATTGTTACAAATGCCATAATTCTGTTATTTTTAGTATATTTCTTTTTAATTGAAGCAATTATTCCTATATATTTTACTTTTTGGCCATCTATAAATTTAGGCTTTTCATTTCTTGACATATCCTCTGCTAACATTTGTGAATTCATTTGCTCATCTATTTGTCTTAATTGCATTGTATTAATTGTTGATTGTGCTTCTATTTGATTTCTTAGTTTTTCTAAAGGATGACCTGAAATATAAATTCCTAAGTATTCTTTTTCAATAGATAATAATTCTTTATTAGACATTTCTTCTTTTTCTTCAAATTGATATTTTATATCATTCATTTCTTCTTGTTCTTTTTCTGAACCTAAGTCAAACATAGAAACTTGTCCTGTTAATCCTCTTTTGTTGCTACTTTGAATGACGTCTATAATTTTTTCAAAAGATGCTAAAAGTGTATTTCTTGTTTGTTCAAATTCATCAAAAGCACCTGCCTTTATTAAACTTTCTATGCATTTTTTATTAACATCTTGATTTGCAATTCTTTCACAAAAATCTGTAAAACTTTTATATGGTCCATTTGCTTTTCTTTCTGCTACAATACTATTTACTGGTACAGTTCCTACATTTTTAATACTTCCTAATCCAAAACGAATTTTAGCATTATAGGATTTGGGGACAGCCCCAAAATCCTCTTTTTTAAATTCATCGTATTCAGTGGTGAATTTTCTGTCACTTTTGTTTATTTCTGGCTTTAATATTTCGATTCCTAGCAATTTGCATTCATCAATATATTGTGGAATTTTATCCAAGTTTCCTAAAAAGCTGTTTAAGGTTGCTGCCATGAATTCTGCTGGATAATAGGCTTTTAAATATGCTGTTCTGTATGCAATTACTGCATAACAAGCAGCATGTGATTTGTTAAATGCATATTTTGCAAATTCTGACATCTCATCAAATATTTTATTTGCAGATGTTTCGTCTATTCCATTTCTTACGCAACCTGGTACTACCACATTTCCCTTTTCATCAATTTGACCATTTATAAATATTTCTCTTTCTTTTGCCATAACATCTAGCTTTTTCTTTCCCATGGCTCTTCTTACCAAATCTGCTCTTCCGTAAAGAATATCCTGCCAGGTCACGTACTATTTGCATAACTTGTTCTTGATATACCATACAACCATAAGTTACATTTAAAATTGGTTCTAGGCTTGGATGTGTATATTCATTATGTCCTGGATTTAGTTTTCCCTTAACATATCTTGGTATTTGGTCCATTGGTCCTGGTCTATAAAGTGATACCCCTGCAATTAAATCTTCCAAACAGTCTGGCTTTAACTCTTTCATAAAGTTTGTCATTCCTTGTGATTCAAATTGGAAAATTCCACAAGATTTTCCCTCTTGCCATAATTTATATACTTTTGGGTCTGCCATGTCTTTGTCAAATTCTACATCAATTCCTCTATTTTCTTTTACTAATTCTATTGTATCTTGTATAACCGTTAATGTTCTTAATCCTAAAAAGTCCATTTTTAATAATCCTAGTTCTTCTAGGGTTGTCATTATATATTGTGTCGAAATTTGTCCATCACGAACATATAATGGAACATAAGTGTCTACTGGCTCTTTAGTAATAACTACTCCGACATGCATGTGTAGATGCCTGCCTTGGCATTCCCTCTAATCCCATAGCAATGTCTAATACTTTTTTAACAGTTTCATCTGTCTCATATCTTTGTTTTAGTTCTATGTTTTGCTCTAAAGCTTTTCCAATAGTAATATGCAATTCATTTGGTATCATTTTAGCTAAACTATCTGCTTCTGCATATGGTACATCTAACACTCTTGCTACATCTCTTATAACCATTTTCGCTGCCATTGTACCAAATGTAATTATTTGTGATACATGGTCATGTCCATATTTTTTAGATACATAGTCAATTACATCTTGCCTATGTTCATAACAAAAATCAACGTCGAAGTCAGGCATACTAATTCTTTCTGGATTTAAAAATCTCTCAAAAAGAAGTCCGTATTTCATAGGGTCAATATCTGTAATTTCTATACTATATGCAATAATCGAACCTGCTCCAGAACCACGTCCTGGACCTACTGATATATTATGTGTTTTGGCATAATGAATAAAATCCCATACAATTAGGAAATAATCTACATATCCCATTTTCTTTATAATACCTAATTCATATTCTGCCCTATCTAATATTTCTTGTGATGGATTTTCTCCATATCTTTTTTTTATTCCATCATCACATAATTTTTTGAAATAATCATAATGTGTTTCAAATTCTTTAGGTACATCATAATTTGGCAAAATAGTATTACCAAATTCAAATTCTACATTACATTCTTCAGCTATTTTTACTGTATTTTCAATTGCATCTGGAAAAGCATTAAAATATTCTATCATTTCTTCAGATGACTTTACATATAATTCATCTGTTTCAAACCTCATTCTATCCACATCACTCATTCTTTTGCCTGTTTGAATGCACAATAAAACCTCATGATTATAGGCATCTTCTTTTTTTAAGTAATGGGCATCATTAGTTGCAACTAACGGAATGTCTAATTTTCTAGCTAAAGCTACTAATTTTTGATTTGCTAAAACTTGCTCTTGTATTCCATTATTTTGAATTTCAATATAATAATCTTTTCCAAAAACTTTTTTATGCCAAAGAGCAATTTCTTCTGCTTTTGGGTCATCTCCATTTAGTAAAGCTTGGTTTACTGAACCTGCTAGACACGCACTTAAACAGATTAGTCCCTCATGATATTTTTCTAGTACCTCTAAGTCGATACGTGGTTTATAATAATATCCATCAACAAAACCAATTGAAACTAACTTGCTTAAATTTTGGTATCCTTGCTGGTTCTTGGCTAATAAAATTAGATGATTATAATGATTATCCACATTTGGTTCTTTGTCAAATCTACTTCTTGGTGCAACATATACTTCACATCCAATAATTGGCTTAACTCCCTCTTTTTTGCAAGCTTTATAAAAGTCAATTGCTCCATACATAACACCATGATCTGTAATTGCTATGGCGTCCATTCCTAGCTCTTTGGCTCTTACTGGTAAATCTTTAATTCTATTTGCTCCATCTAGCAAGCTATATTCACTATGTATATGTAAATGCACAAAATCTGACATATCATTCTCCTTTTGTCCATGTGAAATGTCGCATTGGGGACGTTTCCTTTCGGACATTTTCTTGAATTATAACTTAATTTGAAAATTTTATATTTAATTTACTCTTAAATTTATTGCTATTTTATCATATTTTGTTTTATTTTACAAATCTGTAATAATATGTTATACTGTAAACATAATATTTTTGTTTGATATTTTAAACTTACTTTTCTAAAGCGTAAACCAGTGTCTGTCAAAAATAAATAATATAAAAGAGGTGTTAATTTTGAAAATTCCAAATACTCACAAAAGTAATAGTTCATTTGGTGCAGTAAAATTAGAAAATGGAAAAAGTTGCTCAGCTTGTTGTATGCCAATACGTAAATATAGTTTAGAAGAAAATCAATGGAATGAAGTCTCTAAAGAAAATACTGGAAAAGCTTTTTCTGTTGTTAAATATAGCACAGAATTTGGTAAACTGGCCAATAATCCTAATTCTTATTTTGAATATTTTATTCTTTTAGATGGTATGAGAGCAGAAAATTACTCTAAAACTGGAACATCTTTTGATGGAAATAGTGGTTGGGGAATTAAAAATTATTTAAATGATTTAGAAAATAAAAATTCAAGAATAAAAGCTTTAACTGTTTTAGTAGATAAAGATGCTCCATTAGAAGAACAATCTAAATTATTAGCTCATAAAATAAATAAATTAAAAGATATGAAACATTGCAAAAAAATAAATATATTACGGAATATCTAAATGTGGAACAATGGTTACTGCTATGTTAAAATATTTGCAAAATAATGATTTAGATAAACTTCATATAGTTTCTGCTGAAGCACCTTACTTAGGCACTATCTACGCTTCTCCTAATTTGTTATATGCAAAAGCAGATGAAACACTTGGAAAAATTCCAGATAAAATGGCAAAAAGGTTTATTCCTTTTTTTACAACAAATTAGACCTAGAATAGAACATCCAAACTTTTTAAATAATCTTTCAACAGTAAAGTTTTTTACAGATTTCCATTGGAATTTATTTAGTCAATCGCATATGGATTATGATATATCTTCATTAGGCGAAGATGGCGTCCCTCATCAACATTTAGATAGATATGATGAAAATTATTTAAAAAATCTATTTAATGAAGAAACATTAAAAAAACTACAACAAGTAGATTTCACAAATGTTACAACTTATTGTACTAAAAAAACATTAGAAAATTCTATAAAAGCTTTAAATGCTACTGGTGTTTTATTGTATATCTCTGACAATGTTTTATTTGATGAACCATCAGATGGTATGGTTGCTTTAAGGTCTTGTAGCTATATTGAGGAAGTTTGTAAACAACATAACATTCCTCTTTCAACACTTAAACTTCCTGATGGACATCATGCTATTTCAAGTGATAAAATAATGGTTCAAAAAATTATGGAACATATGTATACTATAAAAGATAAAGATTTTGAAAGGTGAAATTGGGCGTTTCTTTTCCACATTTTTGTGAAGATTTAGAACACATATTATAAACAAACTAAAAATGTCCCAAAAGAAACGTCCCCAACACGACGTTATCCCTCTTTGATTTCTATTCCAACCCTTGGTTTCATATAAATAGATATTAATATTACTATTAATGTGAAAGTTATTCCTATTGCTAATGTTGCTTGTTTAATATTCATTATAACTAAAAATGCACTTCCTGCATATTCTACAAATGCTTTCATAAGATTTGTTACTATTCCATTACAGGCATAGATTTTAGGCAAAATATCATTTGTAGCAAAATTTCCTAAATAACGTTTTTTTACAATTTGATACACACCTTTACATGCATGTCTAATACAAAATACACTTATAATAATTCCTAATTGTATTCCAATTGGTATGTCTAAAAGCATTGTTGTTCCAATAACTATACACCCAATTGTCATTGTTAGACCTAATATTGTTAATGACTTATTTTTAAATTTACTATTAAATTCATTTGCTTTTTTTGAGGTGAATCCTGTTATTATTTGTACAGTTGCATATATTATTCCTATGTAAGTAGCAGATACTTTTATATCTTTTAATAATGTATTTTGGTATGTTTCCAATAATGTTATCATTCCCCAAACAACACCTAACATGACCATTAGTGCTTTTAATCTTTCTGACTTAAAAATATAGCTAAATCCTTCTTTTAAATTTTGTAAATTTTCTTTTAGTGTTATCTTTTCTGTCCTTTCTCCTGTATATTCTTCAACATCAATAAAATTATAAGAAATGATAGTTGCAAAAATTAAAGCAATTGTGCATAATATCATTGGAATATATGGATTGATCGTATAAAAATATCCTGATAATACTTTAGAAGCTGCTGCTATATAGCAATATTTTGAATATCCTTTTCCATCAATATGGGAAAAGATTTCTCCCTTTTTATTTGTTTGTGGAATAGAAACATTTAAGAATGGTGATAAACATATATTTGTTAATGTAAATGCAATTGCTTTAATAAATCGAGCAAAAATTACCATTCCAAAGTTTAAACTACACATAACTAATATTACACTTACTATTCTTAATATATTTCCTAACAAAATACTATTTCTTTTTCCTATTTTATTTACAATTATCATTGTTGGCATTTGCATTATTATATTAAATATAGCATAAATAGAACTTGACAATACAATATTTGCGTCTGATATTCCTTTTACTTGTGATAAAAACAAAACTTCTATCCCATAGTAAAATATATAATCTAATCCTATCATTTGGTATATGGTAAATAATTTCATATTTGACTTTCTTATTTTTGCTATTTGTTTTTCTTCCATTTTATTCCTCTTTTGATTTTTTATCTCAATTTTTTTATAGATATATCATATTTTTACTTTTTTAGCAAGTTATGTTATAATTTTTACATAAGAAAGGAAGCGAGATCTTATGACAGACTTTACATTTATAAGAAGAATTAATTATTATGAAACAGATCGAATGGGAGTTGTCCACCATTCTAATTATATTCGTTTTTTAGAAGAAGCAAGATGTAAAATGCTAAACTTCTACAAAATGCCTTATTCTGCTTTTGAAAAAAAAGGTGTTATGATTCCTGTACTTTCTGTGAATTGTAATTTTAAACAACATATTACTTTTGATGATGTTATAGAAATTAAAACTTCTGTAAAGGATTTTAATGGTGTTAGATTAACTATGGGGTATAACGTCATTGAACAAAAAACTGGAAATTTAGTATTAATAGGTGAAACAAAGCATTGTTTTACTGACTTAAATTTGAAACCTATTCGTTTGCAAAAGAAAATTCCTGATTTTTATAATCAATTTATTAATTTACTTTAGTAAATTCTAAGTAAACATATTCTACGCAAATTTGCTAAAGCAAATTTGGCAGGCAAATAAATACGGAGCATGTAAAAGGTCAAAGAACCTAATGAGGTTGCTGAAAAGCTATTTTTTGAGTTAGTCAATCCCACTTTTAAATCAAAAATCATTTCAAATTAATACCATTATGGTAATCGAATATTAATATTTGTTTAATTTTTATATAAAAGTGGATTGGCATTTTTGAAAAATGTTACTTTTTCAGCAGCCTCAACCTAATCATGCTCCTTTTGTTCTTAATTTATTTGAGACAACCTAGACCTGTCCCTACTGTCTCAGAAATATCTTTTTAATAATCCTTCAAATCCTTTTCCGTGTCTTGCTTCATCTTTGCACATTTCATGTACTGTATCATGTATTGCATCATAACCTAATTCTTTTGCTCTTGTTGCTAATTCTTTTTTTCCCATACAAGCTCCACATTCTGCTTCTGCTCTTAACATTACGTTTTTCTTTGTATCTGGATATACTACTTCTCCTAATAATTCAGCAAATTTTGCTGCATGTTCTGCCTCTTCCCATGCATATCTTTTAAATGCTTCTGCAATTTCTGGATAACCATCTCTGTCTGCTTGACGGCTCATTGCTATATACATTCCAACTTCTGTACATTCTCCCATAAAATTGTCTTTTAGACCTTTTACTACTTCTGCATCTAATCCTTGTGCTACGCCTATTTTGTGTTCGTCTGCATATTGGCTTGTACCTTGTTCTTGTTTTCTTTCTTCAAATTTTTCTTTTCCTGCTCCACATTGTGGACATCTTTCAGGAGCTTCTTCTCCAAAGTGAATATATCCACATACTTTACATACATATGCTTTCATTATTTTACCTCCTTTAATTTGTTCTATTTGATTATATATATTTTTTTTATTTTGTCAATATCATTTAAGTATTTTATTATGACACTTTTTATAAACAATAATATTTATTCCTACAAATATGCTAACTAATACTACAATCCATATTTTAATATAACTTTTATCCTCTCCAAATGGTGGAATTATATTTACTTCCATAGCTTCTAATGTATGAGACAAATTGTTATCTTCGTTTAATCTAAAAGTTAATTTGTTTTTATAATTCATATCTTCTATTTGACTTGTTAATAAAGTTGACAATACTATTTTAGTTTGATAGCTTCTTCCTTTTCTAATTACATATTCTGAATTTTCATCCGGAGTTTCATTTATAGATAATACCAAATTATGTCCATTTTGAAAACTTAAATCTTCATTAACTTGCCAACCATAATCTTCATTTGTTTTATCTTCTGAAATTAACTTTGAAGATAAATCAAAATTCATATTTTTATCTACCTCTTCTTGTAGCTCTATTTTTGTACAAGGTATTGAGCTTTTTATATTTACAATATATTCTAATTCTAGCTTACTTCCTTGTAACATTTCTTGGTCTAAAAACATGTATAAGTCATCATTAGTTATAAAATAATTTTGTGCATTTTCTGTAAATTCTGTTATACTGCTTTCCACTACTTCTGAACAAATTAGATTATATATTTCATCATAAATTTCTAATAATTCCCCTGTTGAAACTCCTCTATATATAGTTCCTGCATCTCCTAATCTTCCTGTAAATGCTTCTGTATGAGAGGATTCTAGTAATACATTATAAATATTTATATTTCTGTTTTTGAAGTCTATTAATTTTCTATAAGCATCTTGTGGTCTACCATCTTCTCCATCTGTTAAATTCACTAAAAAATACTTCATTTCTTTGTCTTTATTCTTATAGAGTGATCTATAAAATATTATTTGTGCTTCATCTAACGCTGATGATATCCTTGTGTCACCATATGCCTTGATGCTGTTTATAGAATCTTTTATACTTTCTATATCTGATGATTCTTCTACTTGGTTTCTTAAATCTACTGGAAAAGAAATTACACTTATTTTAACATCTTTAGCTACTTTAAATAGATTATCTACTAAATTTATAGCAGATTTTTTTGCTAAATCTAATCTAGTTCCTTCCTTACATTCTGCTCTCATACTTCCAGATGCATCAATAACAATTATTACTTCAAGTGGAGTAGTAATTGTTTGTATATTCATATTTGTTCCACCATTAACACTTGTACCTTGTATCTTTTTTCCTGATGGTAAAGTAATTGTTGCTGCATTTAGTTCTGCATAAGCTATTATTTTTTGTCCATTTGAGTCATATTCATAAATATGTGGAGTAAAAGTTCCATAAGAAAAATTAACTAGTATAAAAATTAATGAAACAAAACTGCTAATTATATTAATAATTTTTCTTTTCATTGTTTTTTCCTCCTTTGTATTTAGGTTAATTTTAATCATATTCATCTTTAAATTCTTTTTATTTATTATTATCAAGTTTCTTCTTTATTTTTATATATATAATAATACTTATTCCTGTTAGTATGCAAACTAATATTACAATCCATATTTTAATATAACTTTTATCTTCTCCAAATGGTGGAATTATATTTACTTCCATAGCTTCTAAGGTTTGAGACAAATTGTTATCTTCGTTTATTCTAAAAGTTAATTTGTTTTTATAATTCATATCTTCTATTTGGCTAGTTAATAAAGTTGATAATAATAATTTTACTTGGTAACTTTTTCCTCTTTCCATAACATATTGTTGACCATTTTGTGGTGTTTGTGTAATAGATAAAACTAAATTATGTTTTTTATCACCTGTACTTTTATAACTTAAATCCTCATTAACTTGCCAACCATAATCTTCATTGCTTTTATCTTCTGAAATCATTTTTGAAGACATTTCAAAATTCAAATTTTTATCTACCTCTTCTTGTAGTTCTATTTTTGTACAAGGTATTGAACTTTTTAAATTTATAATATATTCTAATTCTAACTTACTTCCTTGTAACATTTCTTGGTCTAAAAACATATATAAATCATCATTTGTTATAAAATAATTTTGTGCATTTTCTATAAAATCTGTTACATTACTCTCTACAGCTTCTATACAAATCAAATTATATATTTCATCATAAATTTCTACTAACTGTTCTAATTTTATATTTTTGTAAGTAGTACCAGCTTCTTCATTACCATTTTTAAAAGCACCATCTGAATTTGTTTCTATTAATATATTGTATATTTTTATCTTTTTATTTTGCAATTCTATTAATTTTAATTTATTAAAACAATCCTTTGCATTCATTGTAGAACCATCTGTTAAATTTATTAATACATGAAATGATTCCTCTTGATTGTCCTTTGCAAATAT
Source organism: uncultured Clostridium sp. (assembly GCA_948468045.1). Classification (GTDB taxonomy): domain Bacteria; phylum Bacillota; class Clostridia; order TANB77; family CAG-508; genus CAG-269. The sequence continues at coordinate 33,601 of CAOKGO010000014.1, forward strand.
AGATTGTGCCATCTCTAAGGCAGGAAGCATGTTAGTTGAACCACCAACATGTAAATTATTTATTGCTGATTTTATATCTTCTTGATTTGAAGATTCTTTTATTTTTATACTTGCTGATCCTGAAAAAGCAATTAAACTTATTTTTATATTTGTAGCCACATTAAATAAATTATCCACTAAATTGATAGCAGATTGTTTTGCTATTTCTATCCTTAAATCATGCATACTTCCTGATACATCCATAACTAAAATTATATTAAGTGGCGTTGTAACTGTTTGTATATTTATTTCTGTGCCACCATTAACATTTGTACTTTGTATTCTCTTTCCAGATGGTAAAGTAATTGTTGCTGCATTTAGTTCTGCATAAGCTATTATTCTTTGACCATTTGATTGATATTCATAGATATGAGGTGTAAAAATACTAAATGAAAAGTTAGACAATATAAACACTAAAGACACAAAAACACAAATTATATTAATAATTTTTCTTTTCATTGTTTTTTCCTCCTTTTTCTCTTGTACTTTTATCATCTCCTATCTTTATTATAACATAATTTATGTTTTTTGTACAAATACTCTTTTATTTTTTGTATTTTTATGATACAATTCAATAAATTTTAAAAATATTTGTCAAAAGATGAAATAGGAGGAAAAATTATGGAATTAAATAGATGTAGCAGATGTGGTAATTTTTATACAGCTGAGGGAAATGTATGCCCTAGATGTAGCACTAAAGATGGATTTGAATTTTCAACTTTTAAAACTTATGTACATGAAAACGGTTTTGAAAACTCTTTAAATACTATCTCAAATGATACAGGTATTACTGTTAAAAACTTAAATCGTTTTATGGAATATCAAGAATTTCAAGATTATCAAAAAGAAATTAATAATATTAATGAACTAAAAAATGCAATTGGTGAACTTGGCAGTAATTAATATTTAAACTTTATTATTACAAGAAATTGCACTTGTTTTATATCTTTATTGAAATTTAATGAAAGGAGCAATTTGAAAATGGATAATGTTTTTAATATATTAGAAGAAAGAGGCTATATTGAACAAATGACTCACCCTAAAGAAATTAAAGAACTTTTTGGAAAAGAATCTGTTCCTTTTTATATTGGAATCGATCCAACAGCAGATAGTTTACATGTTGGTCATTTTGTCTCTTTAATGGTTGCAAGCCATATGCAAAAATGTGGTCATAAGCCAATTATTTTAGTTGGTGGTGGAACTGCTACTATTGGTGATCCATCTCGGAAAAACTGACATGAGGAAAATGCTTTCTCGTGAAGAACTTGACCACAATGTTGAATGTATAAAAAAACAAATTGAAAAATTTATTAGTTTTGACGGAAAAAATGCAGCTATTATTGTAAATAATGCTGATTGGTTATTAGATTTAAAATTTGTGGACTTTGTACGTGAAATTGGAAGTCTATTTTCTGTTAATAGGATGCTTGCTGCTGAATGTTACAAACAGAGAATGGAAACAGGTTTAACTTTTTTTGAAATGAGCTATATGTTAATGCAATCATATGACTTTTTATATTTATACAATAAATATGGTTGTAAACTTCAAATGGGTGGAAATGACCAATGGTCTAATATTATTGGTGGTGTTGAACTTATTAGAAAAATCGGAAAAGATGATTCTTTTGGTTTAACCTTTAAGCTTTTAACAACTAAAGAAGGCAAAAAAATGGGTAAAACTGAAAAAGGTGCTTTATGGTTAGACCCTATCAAAACGTCTCCTTATGAATTTTATCAATATTGGAGAAATGTTGAAGATAGTAGTGTCGAAAACGTTTTTAAAATGCTTACATTTGTACCAATGAAAAAAATCAAAGAACTTTCTTCTTATAAAGATGAAAAAATAAATGAAGCAAAAAAAATATTAGCTTATGAAATTACTAAATTAGTTCATGGTGAAGAAGAGGCAAAAAAAGCCGAAGAAGCTTCTAACGCCTTATTTAGTGGCCAAGGTAATTTAGACAATATGCCTAGTGTAATTTTAGACAATTTAAACATTTCAATAATAGAAGCTATAATCTTAACTGGAATTGCACCATCTAAAGGGCAAGCTAGAACATTAATTAATCAAGGTGGTATCTCTTTAAATGACGAAAAAGTAACTGATGTAAATTATAATTTATCTGAAAAAGACTTTTCAGATGGATATGCTATCTTAAAAAAAGGTAAAAAAATATTTTATAAATTAAAAACAAAAAAAGACGCATGATTGAAACTTTATGACCTTTTAAATATTTTATTTTGTTATTATATCTTAGGAAAGCCTTAAAATCATTCTGATTTTAAGGCTTTCCGATTTATTTTATATGTAATAATTCCTGTTACTGCAAATAGACTAATTAATATTAAAATCCATATTTTGTTGTAGCTCTTATCTTCTCCAAATGGAGGAATTATATTTACTTCCATTGCTTCTAAGCTTTGTGATAAATTATTATCTTCATTTATTCTAAAAGTTAATTTGTTTTTATAATTCATATCTTCTATTTGACTTGTTAATAAGGTTGATAATACTAATTTAGTTTGATATCCTCTTCCTCTTCCAATTACATATTGTGAATCTTCCTCTGAAGTTTTATTTATTGATAATACTAAATTATGACCATCTTTGTAGCTCAAATCTTCATTTATTTGCCAACCACAATCTTCATTTGTTTTATCTTCTGAAATCAATTTAGAAGATAAATCGAAATTCAGATTTTTATCTACTTCATTCTCTAATTCTAACTTTGTACATGGAATTGATGTTTTTATATTTATAACATATTCTAATTCTAATTTGCATCCTTGTAACATTTCTTGGTCTAAAAACATATATAAATCATCATTAGTTATAAAATAATTTTGTGCATTTTCTATAAATTCTGTTACACTACTATTTACAACTTCTGAGCAAATTAAATTATATATTTCATCATAAAGTTCAACTAATTCATCTGATGAAACTCCTGAATAAATAGTTCCAGCATCTACTCCATTTTGTGAAAAGGCTTCTTTATGTGAAGATTCTAGTAATACATTATAAACATTTACATTTTTATCTATAATTATATTTAATCTTTTATAAGCATCTTCTGGATAAAAGTCTTGTCCATCTGTTAAATTTACCAAAAACCAATTTAATTGTTCATTATCATTTTTAACACTTGAAATTATTTGGTCTGCCTTTTTAAGTGCTGATGTTATATTTGTTCCTCCATGTGCTGATAACCTCATTATAGCACTTATAACCTCTTGTTTATAATTAGATTTTGATACTTCAATAATTGCATTATTCTCAAAAGAAATTACACTTATTTGAACATCTTCAGCAACTTCAAACAATTTTTCAACTAAATTTATAGCAGCTCGTCTTGCTATTGTTAATTTACGACCTTGCATACTTCCTGATACGTCAATAACTAATATTACTTGAAGTGGTGAAGTAATTGTTTCTATATTTATTTCTGTTCCACCATTTATATTTGTACTTTGTATTTTCTTTCCAGATGGTAAATAAATATTAGCTGCATTTAGTTCTGCATAAGCTATTAACTTTTGGCCATCATCTGACTCATATTCATAAATATTAGGAGCAAAAATTCCATATGAAAAATTGGTTAGTATAAATACTAATGCAACAAAACTGCTAATTATATTAATAATATTTTTTTTCATAGCTTCTTCCTCCTTCTTTCGTTTTATGTTATTATCTACCATTTTTATTATACCACTTTTATCTATTTTTTTCAACAATTTCTACTATATCTGCAATATATTCTCCAATCACTGGAATATTTAAAGTTACTATCTTTTGTAGTAACATAATCAAAACAGCTGTAATTATAGTTACTCCTATACCAATTCCCACTCCTCTTGATATTCCTGCTAATATATTTCTTTTAATAATTTCCTTTTTATTTCCGCAATAAATACGCCCATTCTATAAAATTTCCTTCTTGTAATATATTGCTTAAATTTTCTATTAATTTTTCTAGTTTATTTACTTTTTTATTTTTTAACCACATAAAAATCCACCTTTATTTTAGGGTGGATTTTTTTATTTTTTTTATTCAATTTTATTAGTATTATCTATATTCTCTTTGCTACTTGTAGTATTTTCATTTGTATTATTGGTTTCTTTGTCTAATTCTGATTTTTTCTTGTCTTCATCTTTTTTGGTTATTTCTAATGAATCTATCAACTCTTGTAATTTTTTTATGTCTTTTCCCATCATTTCCCAATCATTATGACTATTAGAATCTGTTAAATTTTTATTTGCTTTAATAATAGCTTCAATTAAACCGCTCTACATCATCTGTGTTTTCTACTTCAATATCTACTGCATAAGTAGATAGCAAGTTTTCTAATGCTTTTGTTAATGTATCTCCCATAGCTACTTTATTACCAGATGCTACAATTATTTTTTTCAAAACTGGTACTTCTGATTCATTTAGCATTGTTTGATAAATTGGTTCTACACATAATAATGTATTATCAATTGGAACAATAATCATTTGTTTTGTTAATTTTGTTCCTGTTGTATTTAAAGCCTCTAACTCTGATGATATAACTTCATCTTCTTCTATTTGTTTATCTAATTGCATTGGTCCTACTATATTGCTATCTGCTGAAAATTTATACAATTTTAGTTGGTTTGTACTTTTGTTAGTTGTTCCTACTATATAAGAAATTATATTTTGTTTTTCATCTGGTGTATAAATTTGTATTAATCCTAATTGTTCTTGATTATTTGTTTTTACCATTGTGTAATATGGTTCTAGATAAATTCCAGTTGATTTTGTAGATTTTACACTATTATATTTTGCAATATCCCATAGGTCATCTGCTCTATATAATACATCTGGTTTTACATTATGATATATTTTTAATACTTCTGCTTGTACCTTATATAAAAATTCTGGATATATAAAATGGTTTGATATATCTTCAGGTATTTCTTCATCTAAATCTACAAATAAAGTATCATAAACATTTCTGTATGCCATTGCGATAGGGTCTGTTCTATCTGTTATATAATATGATATTGTTCCATCATAACTGTCTACTAATACTTTTACAGAGTTTCTAATATAGTTAATATTTTCTTTGATATTATCATGTTCAATAGATGTATATTGTGAATATGGATAACTACTTGAAACTGTATAAGCATCAATTACCCATACAATTTTGCCATCTTTTGTTATTACTGTATATGGATTTTCATCATAAATTAAGTATGGTAATGCTTTTTTTGCTCTTTGTATTACATTTCTATTTACTAAAATTTTGCTATCATTTGTTATTTCATTTGAAAACGCTAAATTCCAATTTCCATTTGTTATTCCTAGAACAAGTCTATCTAAAAATCCTAATTGTAAACCTGCTTTTCCTTCATAAGTAGATGTATGGTCTGTTCCGTTTTCTTCTGTATAATCATATTCTTGTTTGTTTTTAGCGTTTGTTGCCACAATTTCATTTGTTTCTAACCCAAAATATATACGAGGTTGCTCTATATTAATCTTTTCATCTACTCCAGATACTTCTTTTTGAATATATTGCACATTACCTGTTAGTGTACTTTTTGTAGCAGATGCTATTATTTCTCCCATTCCATGTGTGTATTCATATGTTTTATTATTATATGTTCTTCCTGAATTTTTTATTTCTCTTGGTGCTATATAAACAACTTGATCTTTTCCATCAATTTTATATTTTGCTAAATTAGCATTTCTATATGAAAAATATCCTGTTTCTGTTTGGCTATCTTCTAATGTTTTAAGCAATGTATTTTTACTAATTATTGGTATATTATCAATTACATTTCTATTTTTGTCTACTTCTTCATTATTGATTGTTCCAGAATATCTTACATTTGTTTCCTCTATATTGATATTATATGCATCTTTTGTATTTTTAATATTTTCTGCTATATATTCTTTTTCTTTATCAAGTTCATTTGAGCTAACAAATACTAAATCAAATACCATCATAATAACAAATAATCCTACCAAATATCCTGGTATAACAGCTAAATTTTTTAATACTTTATTAGTTTTTCCCTCTTTAAAATATTTGATAGCACGATATGCAAATATTACAATAACTGCTGCAAATATTGTATATCCCCATAAGTTAATTGTAGTTTCTGTCATTCCTGCTCCTACAATATCAATATTATCATTAATTGTTAATAATTTTCCAAATACCATATTTTGTGTATTTAGTATTGTCATTATTGCAATTCCTATTATAACTATTAAAATATTTCTTGTTAGCTTTTTCATAAATAAACTTTGTTTTAACATTTTTCCATCAATACCATCAAAAAATCTGTTAAATATAATAACATAATAAAGTGCCATATAAATTGATAATCCTACAAATAATATTGTAATATACATTGTAAATGTTTCTATTATTGGTTTTTGAAAAATATAATAAGCGATATCCATTCCAAATATAGTATCTTGTATTCCAAATGAAGTACTATTAATTAATAACATTATTTTTTGCATTAATATACTTGATGCTACAATACTTACAATTGCTGATATTACTAAGGCTAATGATTTATTTAATAACCCTGGCATTGGTTTTTCTTCTTTATCAAAGAAAGGTTTTAAACCTTTTTTAATACCTCGATTTGTGAAATATATAATAATATATAGTACTATAAAATTAATTGCCATAATAGTATATTTATATGTAATGTTAGTGTAAAAGATATTTGTATATTGTTCTCCTAGTTCTTTAAATTCTAAGTAATTTCCTCTTAATTGAATATAACTAATTCCTGCAAATATTAGTAAAAACAAAATAACTAATATCATTCTTTTTTTATTCTTTTCTTTCTTATTTCTATCTCTTGTTTCTTTTGTGTTTGCTGTATCCATTATAGTTTCTTGTTTGTTTACATTTTCCACAAAATCTCCTCCTTTTTCTATCTCCTTTTAATTTAATACTTTTTTATATTATAGCTTTCACAAAATCACTAGAATTAAATATTTCCATATCGTCAATTTGTTCTCCAATTCCTATAAATTTAACTGGAATTTTATTTTCCTCTACTATTCCAATTACTACTCCTCCTTTTGCTGTGCCATCTAGTTTTGTTAGTACTAGACCAGTTATGTCTGATTCTTCTTTAAAAGCTTTTACTTGATATATAGCATTTTGACCTGTTGTTCCATCTATTACTAATAAAACTTCTTTGTCTGATTCTTGCATTTCTTTATTAATTACTTTTTGAATTTTGTTTAATTCATCCATTAAATATTTTTTATTATGTAGTCTTCCTGCTGTATCTACAATTAAAATATCTGCTTCTTTTTCTTTTGTAATTTTTATTGCATCATAAACAACAGATGCTGGATCTACTCCCTCTTCCCTTTTTACAATGTCTGCTCCTGCTCTTTTAGCCCATATTTCCAATTGTTCCACTGCTGCTGCACGGAAAGTATCTGCTGCTGCTACTACTACTTTTTTACCGTCTTTTATAAGTCTATTGGCTATTTTTCCAATTGATGTAGTTTTTCCTACTCCATTTACTCCAACTACTAGAATTACAGATGGCTTTGTGTTTAGATTTAATTTTATATCTGTTACATCTAGTATTTTTTGCATTTCTTCTCTTAGTACTTGCTTTACATCTTCCTCTTCTTGAATTTTTTCTTTTTTTATTCTTTCTCTTAAATTATTTATAATTTTAACTGATGTGTCTATTCCAATGTCAGACATTATTAGCATTTCTTCTAATTCGCTTAAAAAGTCTTCATCAACTTTTTTAAAACTTTTGAATACATTGTTTATTTTTTCGTCAAATGAACTTTTTGTTTTGTTCATTCCTTGTTTTAATTTTTCAAAAAATCCCATAGTTATTCTTCCTTTCATTTTTTAGCAAGCTTATTGTAACATAGATTTGCTTTTTTTTCCATAGCCTTATGAGATTTTTTGTATATATGATAATTATTATTTGAATCTCTGTTTTAGACTTAAAAACTGAAATACGTTCGTATATAATATTATTAAGGATTTCCATGTAGTTGTAAGGAAAAAGAAATGAAACATATTAACTTTGTTTAATAATTTTGGTATCTTTTTTGATTGTAATATATTATTTATATCATTTTCTTGCATTTAAAACTCCCTTTATACATTTATATAAATCTATCTTTTGCTTTTTACAACTTTTTATCTATAAAGTAACACCTTAATGTTTTTTTCTGTTGTATTATTTCTACATCTGCATATTTCTTTGGTCTTTCTCTTTTATTTGTCATTTATCATCTACTTTTACCATATTATTAAATTTTTTTATTTAATTTACACATTTCGACACATTTTTCATTTTATTTCTGTTATATTCTATTTTGTTGTATTTTTTACAATAATAACTAAAGAAGAAAGAGGTGTTATTTATGGCAGATAATATTATTGATTTCAATACAATAAGAAATGGAAAAATGTTAAATGGTTTAAATGTAACTGAAATTGGCAATATCAATATTACTGTATATGAAGAAGAAAAAAGTAAGTATGCTATTTATTATATATTGCCTGATAGGAAAGAATTAATTCCTATTGTTGATTTACTAGATGATACTCTTACCAATAATTGCTTTAAGTTGTCTCAAGAACTAAAAGTTAAAAAGCTTTAGTAGAAAAAAATAATTTGCAAACATTATTAGTAGTAATAGCAGAGTTAAACAACTCTGCTATTACCTTTTTAATTGTATAGGAAAATCTTTGATTTTCCTATAACATCAATATATTCTACACAAATTTGCTAAAGCAATTTTGTCAGACAGACAATTAAACGTGGGCTGAACACTAATATCAAAAGTTAGAGAATATTAATCAGTTCACTATTGGTTCATGGAGCGATTTAGGAGGTTATTTGCGAAAAATATGCCTATTTTTTATAGTGTTCCTCCCACAATTTGCTCAAAAAAATATTTGACTAATCAACTGTTGTAATTAGTATAGCAAAAAATGAAAAAATATAAAGCATTTTATTAGTAATTTATTTTGTACAATTCTATAAATTATGATATTTTTAGATAAATTCTTGGTAGAATATTTATAATTAGATATTTTTATAGTATAATATTTTTAATAAAATTAGTTTTATTACATTAAAGTAAGGAAAGTAAGAAGTATGTTATCATTAAAACCAAGAGTTAGAGGTGGATTTTCTGATAGAACTAAAAAAGAGCCTATCAATACAATAATTCAAAAAGATAATTTAGATGAACGAACAAGGAATAAGATAATTAATATAATTGATGTAATTATTGATAATTGTGATAAAGGATATAAAATTGGTGAATTTTATAATTATATCTATAAAACGGTTTTTTTGTGTTACTGAAGATGAAATACCTTACAATAAAAAACAACCTATAATTGATGGTATAAAAAACAGTTGGGAATATTATGATATTTTATCTCTTATTGAAGAAATTGTTATATGGTATAATAAAGCTTTTTATCAAGATTTGACAGGAATATTTAATGAATTATTTGAAATAGAATGTGTAGGCTATAGATTTATTAATAGACAAATAACTGATATAATTAATGATGAAGAAATAAAGGAAATACAAGAAGCATTAAATACTAAATATTCTGCTTGTAGCGAAAGCATAAATAAAGCATTAAACTTGCTTTATAATAGGGAGAGTCCTGATTATTCAAATTCCGTTAAAGAATCTATTTCTGCAATTGAAGCTATATGCAATATTATATTAGGTACAAAAAATGCTACCTTAGGTGAAGCATTAAAAAACTTAGAAAAAAATGGATTTGAAATACATAGTGCAATGAAAAATGCTTTTATTTCTTTATATGGTTATACTTCTGATAAAAGTGGCATTAGGCACAATAATGGTGTTGATGAAAATACTACATTTGAAGAAGCAAAATATATGCTAGTATCTTGTTCTGCTTTTTTAAACTATCTAATTCAGATTTATGAAAAAAATAATTAGAGTATTGTATGTAGCTAATTTTCACTAGCAGTTTTCATCGAAAAATACGAGACTATCGTAAAAGTTGTGTAAATCGGATTTCCTTCCGATTGATAACTTAAA
>CAOKGO010000015.1 GCA_948468045.1 uncultured Clostridium sp.
TACATGCTCCGTCTTTGTTCGTCTGCCAAATTTGCTTTAGCAAATTTGTGTAGAATGTGTTTATGTTATAGGAAAATCGAAGATTTTACTATAATATAACAAAAGGAGCATGATTAAAATATTTTGATTTTTTAGATTGCTTACATGCTCCGTCTTTGTTCGTCTGCCAAATTTGCTTTAGCAAATTTGTGTAGAATGTGTTTATGTTATAGGAAAATCGAAGATTTTACTATAATATAACAAAAGGAGCATGATTAAAATATTTTGATTTTTTAGATTGCTTACATGCTCCGTCTTTGTTCGCCTGCCAAATTTGCTTTAGCAAATTTGTGTAGAACGTGTTTATGTTATGGGAAAATCAAAGATTTTACTATAATATAACAAAAGGAGCATGATTAAAATATTTTGATTTTTTAGATTGCTTACATGCTCCGTCTTTGTTCGTCTGCCAAATTTGCTTTAGCAAATTTGTGTAGAACGTGTTTATGTTATGGGAAAATCTGAGATTTTCATATAACATAAAAAAAGCTGTAATTTTAAATTACAACTTTTTTGTTTTTTATTTGGCATAATCAACAACTCTTGTTTCTCTAATGATGTTTACTTTAATTTGTCCTGGATATTCCATTTCGCTTTCTATCTTCTTTGATACATCTCTTGCTAAAATTGTCATTTGATCATCTGTTATTCTATCTGGTTTTACAATAATTCTTATTTCTCTTCCAGCTTGGATTGCAAAAGATTTTTCTACTCCATCGAAAGAATCTGCTATTTCTTCTAAGTTTTGTAGTCTTTTGATGTATGCTTCTACTGTTTCTCTTCTTGCACCTGGTCTTGAAGCTGATATCGCATCAGCTGCTTGTACCAAAACTGCTTCTAATGTTTTTGGTTCTACATCTCCATGGTGTGCTTCTACTGCATTGATTACTTGGTTGTTTTCTTTATATTTCTTTAAGATTTCAACACCAATTTCTACATGAGTTCCTTCCATATCATGATCTAGTGCTTTCCCAATATCATGTAAAAGTCCTGCACGTCTTGCAAGTTTTGGATCTAATCCTAGTTCTTCTGCCATTATTCTTGCTAAGTTTGAAACTTCAATAGAATGATTTAGCACATTTTGTCCATAGCTTGTCCTATATTTTAATTTTCCAATTAATTTGACAATGTCTGGATGAAGTCCTATTACTCCTGTTTCTAAAACTGCTCTTTCTCCTTCTTCTTTGATTGTTGTTTCTACTTCTTCTTTTGCTTTTTCTACCATTTCTTCAATTTTAGCTGGATGAATTCTTCCATCATCAATTAGTTTTTCTAAAGCAATTTTAGCTACTTCTCTTCTTAATGGGTCAAATCCTGATAAAACGACTGCCTCTGGTGTATCATCAATGATTAAGTCAATTCCTGTTAGTGTTTCTAATGCTTTTATGTTTCTACCTTCTCTACCTATAATTCTTCCTTTCATATCATCATTTGGAAGTGCTACAATAGATACTGTTGTTTCTTGAGAATGGTCAGCTGCACATTTTTGTACTGCATAACTTAAAATTTCTTTTGCATTTTTAATTGCATTTTCTTTTTCTTTTTGTTCTTTTTCTCGAATTAGTGCTGCTTTTTCAGCAGTTAGCTCTTTGTCCATTTCTGATAATAGTTTTGTTTTTGCTTCTTCTTTTGTTAAAGAAGCTATTTTTTGCAATTCTACCATTTCTTGATTATGTAATTCTTCAATTTCTTCTTTTCTTTTTTCGATTTCTTGAGCTTCTCTTTCTAATTCTTTTTCTTTTCTTTCAAAATTTCCTTCACGCTTTTCTAAATTTTCTTCTTTTTGGATTAATCTTGATTCTTGTTTTTGTACTTCGCCTCTTCTTTCTTTAATCTCTTGGTCTAATTCTTTTCTACTATTCATGATTTCTTCTTTGGCTTTGAAGATTTCTTCTTTTTTTAAGTTTTCGGCTTCTATTTTTGCTAAATCGATTAGTCTTTTAGCTTCATTTTCTGCTCCTTGAATTTTAGACTCTGCAATTTTTTTACGATATGCCATTCCTATTGGAATACCTATTGCTAATGAGATTAAGACAGCGACGATTGTGATTACAATATTCATAATCATACACCTCTTTCTTATTTAATTTTCAATGTTCGAATAAAATATATATTAGGTTTTTTTCATACATATATTTTTTCCTACCTATTCTATTTTATCTTTATTATTGTAAACTGTCAAGTGATTTTGAAGAAAAAGGTAAAATCGTGTTTCGTTATACTATAAACTAAACACGATTTTATATTTTAATCTTTTTTATATACATAAAAATGCTTGACACCTTAAAAGTACAAGCATTTTTTACATTTTATGCATTTTCAGTTTCTTTTTTAGCTATTACCTCTTTTCCATCATAATAACCACAGTTTTTGCAAACTCTGTGTGGCATTACTGGTTCGTGGCAATGTGGACAAGTTGATAATGTTGGATTTTCTTTTTTCCATGTTGATCTTTTTTTATGTGTTCTTGCTTTTGACCATCTTCTTTTTGGTTGTGCCATTTTAATTCCCCCCTTGCTTTTAGATATATGTATATATCTTTTTCATTTTTATCGTTATTTTTAGTCACTATAAGATTATACAAGTATTTTCCTGTTTTGTCAATAGTTTCCTCACTTTTAGTTTTTCTTTTTTGATTTTATTGATTTTTAGCTATTTATTAAATGATATTTTTATGATTTTACAACATATTTATCATATAATTGTTTTATATTTTGCTTTGTTAATGTTTTGTCAATTCCATTTTCTGCCACTTCTGTCATAATTGCTGTTACAAAATCTCTTATTTTGGGATTCATTTCAACTTTATCTTTTTCTTTTTCATTCCAATAAGAAAGTTCATATTCTTTTGTCCAGTTTTTCCCCTGATAGATAATGCTAGCTGCTAATTTGTCGCAAATCATTTCAACTGCATATTGGTATGGAATTACAGGATTTACATTAGGTGCCTTATGGTCTGTCCAATATTCAAAATGGTGCTTATTTCTTCCTCTATGATGAAGCCATGCTTCTGAGTAGCCCTTATTTTTTTTAGCTTCTGTAATTGGTGAATGGTCTCCTGCATAATATTTTACTCCTTCTAAAAATTCTGTTGGTGAATATTTTGATAAATCATGTACAAATCCTCTCCATGGCTTGCCTAATTTGCAACATAATTTGAATACAATCCATCTATGGCGTGTGATTAATTTAAAATGCCCTATCACATTTTTAAGTTTCACTTTAATTTCATTCCTTCCTTTTTTCTTTATAGCTAGTTTACTATAATTTTTTATAAAAATCAATAAATTTTATTGGCTTTTTTGCATACAATGAAATATGAATAATTTAGGAGGTTATTATGTGTGGATTTGTAGGTTTTGCAAATAGAAAAGAAAATGTAATACAAAACAGGGGGATTTTAGAAAAAATGAATGAGACTCTTTGTAAAAGGGGGCCTGATGAAGATGGATACTACATAAATGATAATATTTGCATGGGACATAAAAGATTAATTGTGATTGACCCAAAAGGTGGCAAACAACCAATGATTGAAAAATCTTCTTATGGTGAGTTTGTTATTTCCTATAATGGTCAAATTTATAATACTAAAGAACTTAGGAAAACTTTAGAAGAAAACGGTTTTACTTTTAATAGTTATTCAGATACAGAAGTTTTACTTAAAAGTTATATTTATTATGGAAATGATGTTGTTAATCATTTAAATGGTATTTTTGCTTTTGCTATTTGGAATAATAAAAAGAAAGAATTATATTTGGCTCGTGACCATTTTGGCGTAAAGCCTTTGTTTTATACTATTAAAGATAATACTTTAATTTTTGCTTCTGAAATTAAGGCACTCTTTGAATATCCAGGAATTACTAAAGAGTTAGATAATCAAGGTGTTTGTGAATTATTTGGCATTGGTCCTAGTCATACACCTGGAACTACTGTTTTCAAAAATATATTTGAGGTAAAACCTGCCAATTTTGGAATTTTTAATTCTTCTGGTTTGCATTTAGAAAGATACTGGAAGCTTACTTCTAAAGAGCATACTGATAATTTTGCAATGACTTGTGAAAAGCTGAAATTTCTATTAAATGATTCTATCACGAGACAGCTTGTTTCTGATGTTCCTTTATGTACTTTCTTGTCAGGTGGCTTGGATTCTAGTATTATTACTAAATTTGCAGCTGATTACTGCCAAAAACAAGGCTTGCCACCTTTAGATACTTATTCAATTGATTATGTTGATAATGATAAAAATTTTGTAAAAAGTGATTTTCAACCAAATTCTGATAATTATTATATTAATTTAATGACTAAAAATCTGCATACTAACCATCATAATATAGTAATTGATACACCAGAACTTGCTTCAAACTTAGAAGACGCTATGATTGCTAGAGATATGCCAGGTATGGCTGATATTGATTCTTCCCTACTTCTATTTTGTAAAAATGTAAAAAATGAAATGACTGTGTCTTTAACAGGTGAATGTGCTGATGAGATTTTTGGTGGCTATCCTTGGTTTTTTAGAGAAGATAGTTTACAAAGTAATACTTTCCCTTGGTCAATTGCCCTTAGCGAAAGACAAGAATTGCTAAATCCACAAATAAGTGAGAAAGTCAAGTTAAAAGAATATGTTGATTTTCGTTATAATGAAAGCTTGTCTGAAGTTGAAATATTGGATATTGATTCTAAAGAAACAGCTGAAAAACGAAAAATTTCTTATTTGACTTTAAACTGGTTTATGCAAACTTTGTTAGACCGTTCTGATAGAATGGCTATGTATAATGGTTTTGAACTTCGTGTTCCTTTTTGTGACTACCGACTAGCTGAATATGTTTGGAATATTCCTTGGGAGATAAAGGCTTTAAATGGTAGAGAAAAAGGATTACTACGTTATGTTTCAAAGGATTTCTTGCCTAGCGAAATTGTTGATAGAAAAAAATCTCCTTACCCTAAAACACACAATCCTACTTATTTGTCTAAGGTTAAGTCTATGCTAACTACAATTATGGAGGATAAAAATGCACCAATTAATGATTTACTGAATCGTGATTTTATCTTGAATATTTTAAAAACAGATGGCACTGCCTTTTCTCGTCCTTGGTTTGGTCAGTTGATGACAGGGCCTCAACTTATGGCTTACCTTTGCCAGGTTAATATGTGGCTCCAAGAGTATCAGCCTAAGATTAAAATATAGCTACTATATTACTTACAAACTTGAAGTCACAATTTGTGACCTCAAGTTTATATATTTTATTCCCAACCATAGATAGAAAATGATTCACTTTTTAAATGATATTCTATTCCTTTTTTTACATATGGAATTATATTAATTGGTAATTCATTAAATTTAAAAAATTTCAATTCATCACACTTATCTTTTTCCATAATTCTAATTTCCCCATCATATTTTTTGCAGGTAAGAAAATAATCTATACTTTCTCTAGTAGGTGCTTTTCTATGCATAACATGAACAATTTGTAAATCTTCTTCTTTAATAGTTATCCCTGCTTCTTCTAATGCCTCTCTTTGCATTGCCTTTATTACACTTTCATTTCCATCTATATGTCCTGCAACAACGCTATAATTACCATCTTCGTATCCTGTATTATATCTTCGTTGCAATAATATTTTTCCTTCTTCTATTAATATTAAATGTACTGCTACTACTAATTTAAATCTTTCCATTTTTCCTTGTATGATATATTTAATAAATTAAATCATACACTCCTTTCTCTAAAAAAATTATTATTTTCCTTTATTTCTTATCATTTGTTACATCTCCACTGTCTAACAATGAAATTTTATCTCCTAGAAATGTTGACTTTGGTTTAAAAATACATTTTACAAAATCTTTATCTCTTGCAATTATTTCTCTAAACTCCCTATAACTTTGTCCTGCATACTCTCTTGGATTAGCACAAACTCCATAAGCTTCAATGTCTAATTGTTTAGCAATATACAATGCTCGATACAAATGATATTTTTGTGTTACTATTATTAATTTTCTTGCATCAAAAATTTCTCTTGCCCTATATAAACTATCATAAGAAGAAAGTCCTGCATGATCCATAAAAATATCTTCTGATGGAACTTTTTTGTCTATTGCAAATTGCTTCATAATATTTACTTCATCATAATTTTCTTTGCTATGGTCTCCACTCATTATTATTTTTGTAGATACATTTTTCTCATATAAAGAAATTGACTGTAATAGCCTATCTTCTAGCATGTGGCTTGGCTTATTTCCCCATATTCCTGCTCCTAACACTAAAATACAATCTACATCATTTAATTGTTTTGCTTCTTCCTCACTTATTATTTGTCTTTTTGTTGTTAATTTGATGTAAAAATTAATTGCCAAAACAATAATTATTATTATCATTATTCCAATTACTATATATTTTACTACTTTTTTCATAACTCGATCCTTAATTCTTATTTTATAAAAATTTTATATCATACTATCCTTAATTTTACAATACTTCAAATCAATTTATATTAATTTCTAAAATTTACTAGACATTTTTCAATAATTTGTGTTATTATATATACAATACAAAAGAATTAACCTATTGGTTTTTTTATGGAGGTAATATAAATGATGAAAATGAAAAAAATAATTTTAATTTTGGTTTTATTATTAATAATTTTTTTAGGATTTAGTTATTCTTATGGAGTTGATTTAGAAGATATGGAAAACGATTTAGAAAATGTACTTAATTCTAATAATTCATCTTCAGATAATAATAACAATGCTAATAATAGTAATTTATTTTCAGATAATAATGAAAATATCGATAATAACTCTAATACAAATAATGGCAATAACACAAATATAAATAGTGATTTCGATACTGACAATTCAAATACAAATACTTTTACTAATAATTACACAGATCTAGATAGCTCTTCTTCTATAAATCCTCCTGCTACTGTAAGTAACATGAATTCAAATTCTAGTTCTGGTTTAGAATTGTCTACTATACTTAATGTACTATTAATTGTAATTGGTATTCTTCTTATTTTATTATCAATTGCCATACTTATTCGATTAAAAAATTAATTGTTAAAAACTCTCAATTTTGAGAGTTTTTTGATTTTTTTGTATGTATATTTTTCTTTATTTTTTTTAATACTATTTATAGTATTTAATTTTCATATGATATATGAAAACTAATAAGCTTATTAAAATAAAAAATAGGAGGATAATTTTATGTACAAAAAATTATTAATTGCAAGTAGTTTTATTATCATGGCTATCTTTTCTTTCTCTTTTTGCTATGCTAACAACGGTTTACAAGATGCTGCCGATGGTGTTAGAAATGTAGTTGGTGGAGCTGAGAATGCTGTCGAAGGTGCAGCAAAAGACATTTCAAATGCTTCTAAAGATGCAACTGGTAAAATGGAACAAGGTGCTAATGATATGGTAAACAATAATCGTAATAATAACATGAGCAATAATAACAATGATAATAATTATACTGCCACTAGAACTGCTGCAACAGATAATACATTTATGGGTATGAATGCAACAGCTTGGACATGGCTTATAATGGGTATAGCTGCTATTGCCATAGTAGCCTTAGTTTGGTATTATTCAATGCAACTTCGTTCTTCAAATTATGATGGAAGAGACTAATCAAACTACTTTAAAGAGGATTTTGGTATAACACCTTAATCCTCCTTTTTTGGGCATAATTGGGACAGGCACTGAGTATCCCTTTTGGGCATATCTGGGACAGGCACTGAGTATCCCTTTTGGGCATATCTGGGACAGGCACAACTATGCCCAAAATGATTTTTTAGATTTTAGTTTTTTATGGATTTGATTTTATAAGTTGCAAATTTTCATAGTTAATGAGTATAATTCTAAAATATTATATATGAATTTATTTCAGTTTTTAAGTCTAAAACGGAGATTCAAATAATAATTATCAATTGATTTTATATGTACAATTTTTTTGTATCATTTTATTAAAATTTGTGTTATAATAAGTAAAACTTAGATTGGAGATTTTTTATGAATACAAAATTAGTTGCTAAAAACCCAACTGCATATCATAATTATATAATAGAAGATAAGTTTGAAACTGGTATTGTTTTAACAGGAACTGAAATTAAGTCTATTAGAAGCGGAAAGGTTAATATGAAAGATTGTTATGCTTATCTAAGAAGTGGCGAGGTTTTTATTTGTGGTATGCATATTAGTCCTTATGAACATGGAAATATTTTTAATAAAGATCCTTTACGTGATAGAAAGTTATTATTACATAAAAAAGAAATCAATAAACTTATTGGATTGATAAAACAAAAGGGTTATAGTCTTGTTCCTATTAGCCTTTATTTTAAAGGTAGTCTTGTTAAAATTGAATTAGGTGTTGGAAAAGGAAAAAAACTTTATGATAAAAGACAAGATTTGGCAAAAAAGGATGCCCAAAAGCAAATTGCTATTCACTTTAAAAACAATCAATGAACTTTTTTATTTAGTATAATTGTGGGCATTTTTTTTTGCTCCTTTTTTAATTCAAGTTTTTTAAAAAAATTAAAGGAGAATAAGAAAAAAATATCGAGAGTATAGAAAAAGTTGTGTAAATAAATCTTTCCGTGATAAAATAAAATTAGTTCTTAAAATATTAATTTTTTTCAAGTTATCAATTGGAAAGAAATCCAATTTACACAACTTTTACGATAGTCTCTAAATGTCCACAATTGCTTTTAAATTTTATTACTTGAACCGAAAACATCTATCATTTTGTGTTTTACCGTTTCTTTTATCAATTCTCTTGCAGGTAGCAAGTATTTTCTTGGGTCAAATGCATTTGGCTCATCATGGAATACTTTTCTAATTCCTGCTGTCATTGCTAATCTTAGGTCTGTGTCTACATTGATTTTAGATACTCCTGAAACACTTGCTTCGTGTAATATTTCGTCTGGCACACCTTTTGCTCCTGGAATATCTCCACCATATTGATTACACATTTCTACTAATTTTGGAATAACTGTTGATGCTCCATGTAATACTATTGGTGTATTTGGTATCTTATCTTTTATTTCTTTTAAAATGTCAAATCTCAATTTAGCTTCTCCTTTGAACTTGTATGCTCCATGACTTGTTCCTATGGCAATTGCTAACGAGTCACAACCTGTTCTTTCTACAAATTCTTGTGCTTGTGCAGGATCTGTATACATAGCATCTGTTTCTGAGACATTAACATCATCTTCAATTCCTGCTAGTTTCCCTAACTCTGCTTCTACTACAACTCCTTTACTGTGTGCATATTCTACTACTTTTTTTGTTAAAGCAACATTTTCTTCAAAGTCATATTTAGAACCATCTATCATAACAGATGTAAATCCATTATCAATACACATTTTTGCTGTTTCAAAATCTGGTCCATGGTCTAAATGAATAGCAATTGGAACTTCAGGGTGTTCCTCTACTGCTGCTTCTACCATCTTCATAAGGTAATTAATTCTAGCATACTTGATTGCACTAGATGATGCTTGTAAAATAACTGGAGATTTGCTTTCACTTGCTGCATCTACAATTGCTTGTATAATTTCCATATTATTTACATTAAATGCACCAATTGCAAACCTTTCTTTCATTGATTTCTTGAACATTTCCTTTGTTGTTACTAACATATCTATTCCTCCTTAATTTTTAGTATTTTTCATTGTTATTGTATTTCTATTTTTTTAATCTGTCAAGCCTAATTTTTTTATAACAAAAGGAGCATGATAAAAAAATTGTGACTTTTTAGATTATATATATGCTCCATTTTTGTTCGCCTGCCAAATTTGCTTTGGCAAATTTGTGTAGAATGTGTTTATGTTATAGGAAAATCGGAGATTTTTTCTATAACATAACAAAATGAGACAGTTTAGACCTGTCCCTACTGTCTCATTCTTTTTCAAATTCATAACTTGCACACATTGATTCATCTGGTTGTTGTGTTTTTGTGTTTTCTATTGGCGCTACTTTAATTGCCTCTAATGTACATTTTTCTTTTTCTTGGTTGTTGTATTTACAACTTGAAACTGTACAATTAATTTTTTGATTTGCCTCCATTTTGTACCTCCAAACAGTTTATATACATTAGTATGTGCAATTTTTTAACATTTATTCTTGTTTTCATTTTTTGTTTTTTCAATACATTTTTGTGGTGGATTTTCAAAACTCAAATACCAATTAATTCCATTTTGATTTTCTTGAATTTCTTTATTTCTTTCTTCTAATTCTATAAAAGTTTTTGGTGGTGGCACAATTACTGGCTGACCTGGCATCCAATTTGCAGCAGTAGAACCTTTACTACAATCTGCCATTTGCAAAGCTTTCACAATTCTTATTATTTCTGGAATAAAACGCCCTATATTTAGTGGATAGATTAAAATAGTTCTTACAATTCCTTTATCGTCAATAACAAAAACATTTCTTACTGTTTGCGTATTGCTAATATCATTTGCAATCATACCATATTTTCTAGCAATTTCGCCATTTCTGTCTTCTATAATTGGAAAAGATATCTTGATTCCTGTTCTACAATAAATATCATACAACCATGCAAGATGTGATGCATTGCTAATTTTACCAACTTAAAATCATACTTATTATCAATTTCTAGGTTTATTATATTTTTTATTTGTAACTCCCAACTTCGAACAGTTTGTAATTTCATAACAAACTGTAATCTTGTTGGTCCCCCCGAATTGTTACTTCATAAAAAATATAATAAACCTTTTTCTGAATAATATTAAATCATGCACTTTGTATGATACACATTTCATTTAACTGTTCATTTATGATATTAAGTTCTGAAAAATTAAAATAAATATAAATATTTTTATACTCATCTAATTCCACCCTATCTATTAGCTCATATAATATTTTCTTACTTGGATTTTCCATTTTTAAAAATGTATCAATGACATTTTCTATTTCTTCATCATTTTCATGGTTTTTTTGTTTATCTTTTAAGGTATCAATTTTATTTTCTATATTTCTTTTTTCTTTTTTTAGTCTTTCTCGTTCTTCAATAAAATCTTTGGAATACCTAAAATAATCATCATTTGTTATCATACCATTTACACTATCTAAATACATTTTATCAATTTTTTTCGATATATCTGCTATTCTATTTTCTATCTCTTTTAAGCGAAATGTTTCTTTTTCCATCAAAGTTTCATAATTATTTTTGCATTTTTCATAAATATGTTTCAATTTGTTCTTATCTGCATAGGTTTTACATATTTGCCTAATAATATACAAAGTTTTTTCTTCAAATTTGTTATAATTATAATTGCAAGTTTTACACTTTCGGTCTTTTCCTCTGGCTAAACTACAATCGATATATCCTATTTTCGTATTTTTTCCTCTATAACACACTCTAGATTTTCTGCCACAATTATGACAAAATAGCAAACCTTTAAATAGAAAATCATGTTTTGTTGTTGATAAAGTTTTTTTGCTTTTCATTATCTCCTGTACTTTAGCAAACAACTCTTTTGAAATAATGGCATCATGAGTATTTTCTACTCTAATATATTCTTCTTGTGTTTTCTTTCTTTTCTTTTTGATTTTATAGGATATAGAAACACACTTATTTTGAACTGTATTTCCAATATAGGCTTCATTTATGAGTATTGCTCTTATACTTTTCGGACTCCAGGTTTCTCTTTGATGACTCATGTTCATATATTGGCTTGGTGTTCGTATGTTTTCATTGTCTAATATGGTTGCTATTTTTTGAAATCCGTTTCCTTCTGAATATAATTCAAAAATTTGCTTTACTATGTAAGAAACATTGGTATCAATTTCTAATTTATTTTTTTGTGTTTGACTTTTTTGATAACCATAAGGTGCATAGCTTCCTAAATATTCGCCTTTTAGTTCTTTTTCTTTTAGAACACCTTTAATTTTTTTCGATATATCCTTTGCATACATATCATTTATAA
This sequence comes from uncultured Clostridium sp., assembly GCA_948468045.1. Taxonomy (GTDB): domain Bacteria; phylum Bacillota; class Clostridia; order TANB77; family CAG-508; genus CAG-269. The sequence continues at coordinate 11,989 of CAOKGO010000015.1, forward strand.
TTGCTTTAAATGGTGTTACATCATTGTTTGTTGTATCAAAATAAGTATCGATACCATCTAATATAGAAACATATCGAATGTCATTTTCTGGAAAATAATTTTCTATGTAATAACCTGTTTTTATATAATCTCTACCTAGTCTTGATAAATCTTTGGTAATAACCATATTGATTCTTTTTTCTTCAATGTCTGAAATCATCCTCTTAAATTCTGGTCTTTCAAATGTTGTTCCTGAAATTCCATCATCTATATATTCATCGATTAGAATATATTCATTTTCTTTGATATATCTTTGTAGTATATTTCTTTGATTTGATACACTTTCACTTTCTAATTTATCTCCATCTTCACGAGATAAACGTATATAAATTCCTACTTTAAAAGTTTTATTCATGATTGTTCCGATTGCTAAAAACCATATTTCATCATCTCCAATCTTCTGTTCCTAGCAATCACCTGCTTAAGAAACATTTTAATACTTTGATTGTTCCTTTTCAAGTTCTTCTTTTGTTTTTATACATTCTTTTAAATATATTTCAAATGCTTTTCCCATCTTTGCATTTATATCTTCTTTTTCTGAATTAAATATACAAAATACTTTTTCTTTTTGTTCTTTCATATCACACCTTCTTTGAAACTGTCTTGTTATAGATATATTAAAAATTGCACAAAAAAATAACAAGTTTTTTTACTTGTTATTCTCTATCTTTATATTTGTTTTCGGACACAATAATCCCTTTTAAATATTAGAATTTCACTTTTAAACGCACTTATCCTATTGCATTTTTCTACAAGTTACTTTTTGTGCGTTACTTACTTTTACCTTTGCTATGTTGCAAAGTATTCATTCTTACCTTTGTTGTTTCACAAAGTCATTGCCAAATATAATTGGCTTACCCTATTTCTAGGTAACACTATATAAGTTATATTTTATAGTGAGCAATTTTTAATATATTTATAGTATACTATATTCTTTTAGAAATTGGAATATATACACTTAAATTTTTTTGTTTCTCTATTTTCAATACTTTCACGTATTTTTTATATCCACTTGTACTTATTGTTTACATAATTTTTACTAAATCTATTCTTTTGTGACTACAATATAATAGTATTAATTTTTCAAACCTAATTTTATGATTTCTTTTCTAAGCCAAACATTATCTAATTTCATTATATCATTTTGAAACTTTTCATGGAATAATTTTTCCATATTATCTTGCACTTCTATATCTTTTGCTAGCAAATAACTTTTTCCATCTTTTAAGCAAATAAGATTTAGCATCCATTTTGTCCCAATATTATTTAATGTTTCATATATTATTTGTTTGTTTTCTAATATGTTATCTTTATCCCATATTGTTAATTGTGCAAAAATTGGTGGCAAGATAGCATTTATATTTTCTATTTTTGTATCATTTTCTATTGATATTTTTAAATCATTGTTAATTTCTATTTGACATTCCTTAAAATACTTTTCCGGATAGGTTTCATCATTAACTATTTTTTCTAACTTTTTATAAGCAATTATATCCCTTTGAGTTGATATTTTTGCTTTTAAATTTAAAGTATTATCTAAAATTGCAGACATAAGTAAAATCGCTAAATCCTTTGAAATTTGTGCCATCAAATCTTCTTTCTCATATAATTCTACAATTATGGTTGCTACTGAACCTATAAATTCTATTCTTGCTTTTTCTTTCAATTTGTTTTTCCAATATTCTTCATATCCTAGATGATGGTCTATTATTTCAATAATTTTTTCTTCTCTTACAAATGCATCAAAATAATTTTTATTTGATACATCTATAATAATGTATTCATCTTCTTCATTTGGTTTGTATTCATCCAATTTAGGAATTAATTTCTTAAGGCTTGGTGTTATACTTTCATTTAATTTTGCTGTTGAAATAGCTTTTGCTTTTATTCCTTTTAAATTTAACAATTTAGCATATGCTATACAGCCTGCATAAGCATCTATATCCATATATTTTTTTCCAGAGGTTACCACTACCATTTTATATTATCTCCTTTTCCTGTTCCTCCAACCTTAATAAACGATTATACTTTGCAATTCTATCTCCTCTTCTTGGTCCTCCAATTTTTATATAAGTAGCATTTAATGCTACTGCTAAATCACACATAAAAGTATCTTCTGTTTCAATACTTCTTTGCGAAACACAAGTTGTCATATTTTCTTCTTTTGCTTTACGAAAAGCATTTATTGTTCCTGTTAAAGTTCCAACTTGATTCATTTTTATTATAATACCATTTGCCAGTTCACTATTGATATATTTATCTTGTGTTGCAAATAAATCATCCCCAACAATACTGATATTTTTATGCTCTGATTGCATTTTTCTCCAATACATTTCATCATTTGAATCAAATGGATCTTCTATATATGTAATATTATATTTTTCAATATATTGATTTAATATGTCATTTAGTTCTTTCGATTTCATTGTTTTTCCTTGATAAATATAAATATCATCTTTAAAAAAGTGTTCTGCTGCTACATCAATTGCAATTGTCACCTCTTTTTCATAGTTTAATGTTTTTATTGTATCTAATACCATTTTAAACTTTTCATCTATTGTCATTTCTTCTACAATCATTCCACTTGATGAACCATAATGCGTTAAAATGTCTTTTTTCTTTAATTCATTTTCAATATAAGAATAAATTTCAATAATTGCTTGTATTGATCTTGAAAATGGGTGAATATCAACAGCAATCATTATATTTTGAATAGAACCATTTTCCTTTTGATTATGAACTCCTCCAGAAAAAATGGCAATTAGTGGTATTGGAGATTTCCTTTGACACTTATAATTTGCTATCTTTTCTATATATTCTACCAATGTGATATTTTGAACTTGTGCCATTATTCTAGCAAATGCTAATGAAAATGGTAGACAAATATTAGAGCCTAATTCTTGCATATAGTTATCTAATATAGAATCAAATTTTTCTTGGTTTTCTAACTGTCTATTGCAAATTTCATTTATCATCTTATTTAATTTACTTTTGTTTGTTTCCTTTGTTGTTATTACTTCCCTTTTACCTAGCATAATTGCTGATGGTGATGAGCTAATTGCTCTTATATTATTCTCTGTTATCATTTCTACTTCTAAAGCTTTTTTTCCAACTGAATTTAATATTTCTCTTACTTTAATTTCTTTTATTTTTATCATTCAAAATCTCCTTTATGATATAGGGAAAAATATCAATTGCTTTTTCTATTGGTAATTTTCCTTTACTAGCATTTTCTTCATCAAATTTTGTACTTCCATCATTTTGAATATCTTCTCCTGAAATTAAGACTGGAACTTTATCCGTAGAATGTATTTTTAGTTCACATGGTGTAGCATGGTCACACGTTACAACTACAATATCATCTTCTTTTATGTCTTTTATTAAATTGGATAAAAAATATTGATCAATAAATTCAATTGCTTCAATCTTTTTCTTTGGTTTATTATCATGTCCAGGCTCATCTGGTCCTTTTATATGAATAAATTTAACGTCTGCTTCATCAACTACTAAAATTTTTTCAGCATTTATTAAGAATTCTTTATCTAATTGTAAATCTAAAGACTTGGAAAAAGTAAATTTTGCACCAATTAACTTTGCTATCGCATTTTCAGCTGGCAATTGCCCATACATAGAAAGAGTAAGTCCAAACTTTTCTTGAAATTTTGGCATTTGCTTTGGTTTTTCTCCACCAGCTCTAAAAATTAAATAATTAGCTGGTAATTCACCTTTTTCTATTCTTTTTCTATTTACTTCATTGTTTGCTAAAATTGCTTTGGATTGTTCTATAAAATCATTAACAATATTTGCAGTCAGTTTACTTTCTTCTTTTTCATCTAATGAAAAACATTGTAAGGGTTTTGGTTCATAATTTTTTACAGGAGTTCCCCATACTCCATTTTTTCTAAATCCAGGATCTGTATTAGATACATTTCCAGATAATTTTTCTTTATTACTATAAAAAACTAATATTCCTCTATGGTGTCCAAATGCTAATAATTTAAAACTAACATTAAATTTAGATAAGTCCACATTTTCTGTTATATCTTTTGCTAATGATTGTAATTCTTCATCTTCTAATCCTCTAGCAGTTCTTCTATCTAATGTTCCTAATTTTTCATCATAAGATGCAAAATTGATTCTAAAAGCTACATAGTTATATCCTTCAGGGATAAATCCTGTTCCTAATCCTTCTAGCGTTCCTCTTCCTGGATAATAAATTTGTGGTTCATAAGAAAGTAACGCCATACTTCCCGAATCAGATTCTGGCGTTATATTTTCATCTATCACAGTTACTAAAGTTTGCTTACCTCTTTTAACTAATGTATCTAAATATGGTGTATTAGCAACTTGTAGTGGTGTTTTATTCTCAAGCATTTCTATCTTTCTGTCTGCTGCACCATCTAATATAATCATATAAATTTTCATACTACTATCTTCCCTTGTTTTCATTTTCTTCATCTAAAAAACTTTTTATTCTTTTATCCAAGCCATGCTCTATGATATAATGATAAACAAATTTAGGAACAAATTGTTTCCATTCTTTTTCTTCTTGAATACATTTTCTAATATCAGAAGCACTGATTCCTTTTTCTTCTAATGTAACTCTCCATAAAACTTCGACATCCAATTTTAAATCATTTTGCAAAGATTTTAGTTTTTCTTCTCCCCATTCATCATAGATTGTCATATAATATTTTGCATCTAAAGGTGCATAATTAAAAATTTTATCTGGAAAATTGATTGGAAATGGAACAATATCAAATTCTTCTTGTTTCACTCCCACTTCCATCATTGAATACTTAATACATTCCATTCTTTCAAAATAAGTAAGTGGATTGGAACTTTTTTTGGATCGATGAGGATTAGCCTCTGTATATTTCGTTAAATCTAACTCTGGATTACAAATTCCTATAATTAAATGTTCACATCTTTCTTTACCTGCTAATAAATATTTCATATGGTCATTATGTAATAACTGAAATCTACCATGTATAACACCTACTTTATCCATTTTTCAAAACCTTCTTCCTCTAATATTCTATTGAATTATATAATATTATGTTTAATATGTAAAGTAGATATTTATCATAATTCATATAGATATGTTCTCTTAATTAAAAGTATTTCATCTAATTCAACAATATTAATTTCATTTGTCAAAATTTCTTCTATCTTTTCTTTATTTTCTTTTAGTGTAACAATATCAATCTTTTTATTTATCCTTTCGGTATTATTAAAAGCTATATTTAATCTATGCAATTTTTCTGTATCAATAAAAGGCATAAACAATATGTACTGTTTTTCTTCTGTCATATAATCTGCTTTATTCCAATTAGAAAGTAATATTTCTTTTCCTTTATAAATCTGTAATAAAATATCATAACAATCAATTTCTTGAAATAATCTAATTTTGTCCAAGTTTTCTTTAGTTGGATTAATGATTAATGTCGATTCTTTTCCAAATATAAAATATTTGTTACTTTTATTTAGATTTTTAAAATCTTCCATAAACACGACTGATTTATTGTACAGTATATTCTTATTTACATCATTTATAACTTGTCTAACATAATGAAAACTTTTATCTTTTGAAATATAATATGCAATATAATCTCTGTCATAATAATTTAATATTCCAATAAAAGTTCTTCCCATTTCGGTGAAAACATTGCTATCTTTGATTTCCCAACTTGTTAAAAATCTTATATCACTATCTAATGTTAATGTTGCAATCTTCATAATTTCTTGTACTCTTTGCTGATATTTTTCCTTCCTACATACATTACAATAATAATACCCCAATTCTTTTACTAATTTAATACCTTTTATATCTAATTTTATATAATATCGATTTACTCGTTTTATGTATTGTTCTTTTTCTAAAACTTTTAATCTTTTTAAATAATACTCCTTTGACTTGTAAATTTTTTTACTATTTATTGCTAGCATCATTTTGTACTTACACAAAAATTCTAGCAATAAAATGTCTTTTTCTGTTAATCTCCTTTTCATTACTATCCACTCCTTTCTATTTTTTCTATGCTACAGCACATTTTTTCTTTTGTACCCTTTACCTGTTTCTTACCCTTTAAACTCTCTACAACTATTTTTTATTTTCTTAAGTTTTTTCAGATGTTTGACTATTGCTAAAATATCCTATTCTTTGCCATCAAAAAATTCATCGTTCGGATACTTTTTGCTACTATTTTTTCTGTATTTTGTATCCGATTCTAGCTTTTAGTTAAAAAAAACACCTTAGATTTTACTCTAAAGTGTTTTGTATTCTTTTATAAATTTATTAACTCTTTGTGATTTTTAGGAAAGCCCATTTTATATAAAACTTTATCTATTTTTAATGACAAAAGTTTATTTTCTAATTCTTTTATTGTTTCTATTATCCTATTATAAAATTCATTAAATTGTTCTTTTTCTAACAGTGCTTTTAGTATAATTACTATTGAAAATAAGTCTCTTGTTGCATATGCAGTTTTATCATCAATTTTTATTAAGTCTAACTTTTTATGATAGTTAGTAGTATTAATTCTATTTTTTAAGATAACATCATATAACTTTTCATCATGAGCGCATATATTTCTCACATTACCTAAATTTATTAGATATACTTTTAATGTTTCGCTTTTTATATTAAACTTCCTACTGACATTATTTTGTTCTTTTTGTTTCATAAAACTATAAAATTTTGAAACTTTTCCAAACGATAATATTCTTATCAATACCCATAAAGGTATATATTTATAAACATCTAAATAATGTCTAATCATCTTATTCGAATTTTTATATTGATGTGCTATTTCAAAATTAATATCATTCAAAAACTTATCAATTAATTCTTTATTTTTGCTGATATTATTAAAATTTTCTGGAATTAAATAATCTTTATGTCCATAATTTTTTGAAAACTCATAACCTATATATGTATCAATTTTTCTTTCAATTAATAAAATATATTCTAAAAATATAATTCTTATTTTTCTGTCAAATTCATATAAACTATAAATTTCTTCTAAAGTTGTTCTATTACGAAACTTTTCTGTTTTACTCTTTCTATTTAAAAATAAATCTTTATAACCATTAATTAAATAGTAATAGTTATTGTTTAATAATACTTCTTTAGCAGTCTCTTCATTTTCTATATGTAAATTTCTACTTTGTAATAATTCTATTTGTTCATCTATTGTTTTAAATTCTTTTTCCAATATTTACCTTCTATATGATAAGAAAAGACCTCGGACCCGTAGGCTACCCGAGGTACGATTCACTCCGAGTTCAGTCCCGTAGGTTGCTGAACTACTGATCTACTATAGATAGTATAACACCTTAAATTGACTTTTGTCAAGTAAAATATTAATTTCTATCTATTACTGTTATTATATTTAATTTTAATATTATTATGCAGGTGATTGCTATTTTTATTTTCCTATTGGTAAAATCTGGTATGCCTCATGTGAGCTATTGCTATCCACACTTAACCCCAGTAATTCTGTATTTAATTCTTTAAAATATGTATGTGCTCTTGTAAAAGCTATCATTTCTGTTGTGCATACGGGGGTAAAGTACACTTCTTTGGGTTGCTTAAGTTCTAGAAAATTACTATTTTAAGAAGTGATTTTCGTAGAAATTAAGTATGCGAACGTTACAAATTATAAAAGCTTTGCTTTGTAGAATTTGTTAGTCCGTAGTTCTTTATTATTCTAATCTGTAAAGTTATTTTGATGTACTGGAATAACTTTTGTATTTTAAAAGTTATTTTGATACACTGGAATAACTTTTTAGATTTTATATAATTTTTCAATATCAGTTTTTAAGTTAAAACAAATGATTTTAGCTCTATCTATATATATTTTATCTATTAGCATTTGTAAGATCATTCTATTAGGCACTTTTGCATTTATAATTTCGTCAAAATAATCTATTGCATTTTTCAATTTCTGAACTTTATCTTCAGCATTTTTCTTTTCATCATTTTCAATTAATGATTTTAAATAGGATATATGATTCATTTTCTCTTCTTCCAGTTCTTTATATGTATTTTCTATAATTTCTTTTTGTAATTCATTGTTTGCAGATGATAGTTCTTTTATTTTTTGACTAACTAACATTTTATATTCTTCATTTGCAACATTTAATTTGTTTTGTAACTTATGCTTATTATCTCCTTTTTTATCTTGTTTTATTTCTATTTTTATATTTTGTATCTCTTTTAAATATTGTTTTTTGGTGAATTTTAGAAATTCTTTCAAATGTATTAAAATGTCTTTTTCTTTTACTTCGTGGCAATGACAAGCCTTTGTACTAAACTGTCTATATTTTGAACAATCATATCCTTTTTCATTTACCTTTCTTTTAATTACTATACCAGACATTCCCGAACCACAATCTGCACACTGACACATTCCCGAAAAATAATAATCTCTTTTTGCGTTTGTTCCTGAAGTATTTTGTTCTTTCTTTTTCTTTCTTATTTCTTGTGCTAAATTGAATATTTCTTTTGAAATAATTGGCTCATGATGATTTTCAAATACAAAGTGTTCTTCTTTTGGTAATTTTACAGCCTTTCCTCTAATATTTACAGTTCGCTTTTTATGCGTAATTAAAGTACCTGTATAAATCTCGTTTTTTAAGATATTACTTACCATATCTTTTGTCCAAGATTCTTGTACTTTATGCTTATACACTCGTCCTCGTTCTAAATGTTTCCTTCTATAATACGCAGATGGTGTTGGATAATTATATTTCTCATTTAATATTTCACTAATTTTTTGAAATCCATATCCCTTTTCAACATATAATTTAAATATCGTTTCAATAGCTGATTTTAGTTCATCTATGATATAAAGCATAGGAATATCATCTTTAAAAACTTTTTCGTAACCATAGTAATTTCCCATAATTAGCCTAGCTGTTTTTTGTTTCGAATACATATGATCTCTTGTTTTTTTGGAACAGTCTTTTACATATCTTTCATTAAACCACGTTGTAATTCCAATCGTATCATCTCTATCATTTAAAACATCATAACTTCCACCCATTTCAGATACTAATATTAGGTTCTTTTGCATGTTTTTGAATTCATCTATAAGAACCAAAACTTTTCCATTATTTCTACCAATTCTTGATAAATCTTTTGCTATAACTACATCAATTTTTCCTCCTTTTACTTTTTCTATCATTTCTGAAAATTCAGGTCTATTAAAGGTATATCCCGAAACATTGTCATCTATGTAGAAATCATCATCTGATATATTCCAATTACGAGTACTAGCATATTCTTTAATTATTCTTTTTTGTTCTTCTATGCTTGAGTAATTTTCTTTATCCTCGTCTCTGGACAATCTACAATATCCTACAACTGTCATTTTTTCCTCCTCACATGACCTGATATTGCCTATGTCTTGTATGTTAGCATACATTGCCTGTTAATTCCACTTGTTTCGCAATTATTTTTTTGAGAACTTCGGGATAATTCTCTTTTCCTGTTATAAAAATAGCTATATGGTATTTTTCTTTTTTATATTTTTTAATCATTTCTTTTGTTTCTTGTTTTTCTAATTCTTCTTTAGTTAAATAAATTTGCATATATTTTGTATTAGAGATTTGGTTAAAAGTAATTTGCATTTCATTTAACTCCCTCATAATATTTCTCTTCTTAAATATTATGCAAAAAGAAATACCAATTATTTCTTTTTGTCTAAAAATTACTTTCATAAACTTCTAATACTTTAATTTTTGTTATTTTTCAAATGCATCCCTCCTCTATAATATAAGAACACAAAAATTTTATAAAATGATACATTTTAACAAAATTTTTATAACTCCCATATATAAAAGTCCATTTTTTCAATTAGATGTTGCATTTTTTGTAAAGTTTATCTTTTTTTATTTCTTATATGTGAATATTGCTAATAGCTAAATTAATTATAGAAATTATTAAAAAATTATTGTTTCTGAAATAAAAATAAAGTATAATAAAGCCATCCTTTTCAAAGGAAATCTTTGTAAAAGGAGGTGAACATTTTGAGTTCATTCGATTTAATTTGGCGATTAATTGTTTTATTATTGCTTAGTAATAGTAAAAATGATGAAAACCAAAATTCTCAAGATTAGTGCAAACTAATCAAAGGCAGTCTGGTCAACTGCCTTTATTTTTTGCAAAAAAAATGAGATATGTGGTCAACATATCTCTGTGAACATTCGAGTTTTTCGATTTATTCTCTTGCTTAAGCTAAATATAGTATACTATATTTTTTATTATATGTCAAATATCTTTGAAAAATTCATTTTTTGTAATTTTTTACTTTTAAGTCGTTTATAATCTCTTATTTATCTAATACTACCGAACATAACAATTAGAAACATAATGAAAAAAATAATTGGAACGATACTGACAACTAAATAAAACATTTGTAAATGTTTTCTTTCCTTTTCCATTCTCTCTGTCCATTCAATTAGATCCTGCCTATTAATAAAGTATTTATTATTCATTTTAACTAATGGTAAATTTTTTTCTGAATAGTATTTCATTACCATATATCTTGAGCAAGATAACAATTTCATTATTTCTGCTATTGAAAGCAGATCTTTACTTTTTGATAATGTGCTTCTATTTTGAACAGTGTTGTAATTAGAATTTTTTCTATATCCTATTACGTCTTCTGACACCTCTTCTAATATTACTTGCGGAATATCAGATATATTTTTTAAGTATACACAATTAGCTCTAGGATTAAAAATACCTATTTTTTTTATAGACTTAAACTCATTATGAATAGAGTGCATCCCCATAATATAATAAATCAATAATTGCAAAGTATGAGTAGATGATGGATTATTTTTACTAACTTTAAAATCCCATAATGTATCTGTTGTTAGAAAGTCTCCATCTCCCCTATCTATTACTCTATTGTACCCTCCTTCAAAAGTAAATCCATCTTTTGTTATTGGTCCATACTTATTAAAGAATAGAATACTCCTTTTGACCATTATTTTTATATTATTAATGGTATTAGTATCAGCCTCTATTTTATCTACTTCTCGGTATCCCATTGGTCCTGATCTAAAACAGACATCATATCCAACTAACTTACACGCATTATAAATTGAAACATTATCTAATCCTTTTATTGATTTTAATAAATTATATGCCTTTTTTTCCTCGCTTATTATTGAAGCTCCAAGAATTGAAATTTTGAACGCTTCATCTGCTGGGGTATCAAGCATAAGTCTTGTTAAGTAATCAACAGCTAAGCCTACTAAACTACTGTGAATATTTTCCTCTTTTAAAACTTCATTATCTATGAATTGTTCTTTTTCAAACTCGCTTGGTTTTAGATACCCACCACGTGGTTGTTTAATTTGTTTTATTCTTTGTGTTACAGAAGCCATACTTCATCCCTCTTTTTCAAATTACTAATTATCTTTTAATTTATATCATATACTTCTTTATAAAAGCAATACAAAATACTGAGACTGTAGAAATCAAAGATTTTAACTGCCTCAGTATTTTGCAGAATCAGGGCGACGTCTCGAACCCACACAACTGCCTAAAAACGTGGTTTTTATCGGTATACGCTTTCTTTATAGCGATGTCAAATAGACATCTCATCTTTTGCAGAAAAAAACCAATATAAATCGATAAATCTATATTGGTTTTCACTCTTATTTCAATTCCTCTTTTAATTTGATTCCATCTTTTATTCCTGCAAAATAATATTTCTTATGAAAATAATAACTTTCAAAATCAATCGTTTCCACATAATCTTTTATCAATTTTTCAATACTATCTTTTAGCCAATTAAGATTATACGGAATTTTTTCTAATTCTTTCTTTAGGCAATCAGACTTTTTAATTTTATTGGCTTTATCTTGATTCATAAACTTTTTATCTTCTTCATCAATAAAAGCTAAATCTTCTTCTCTTGCCTCAAATATTGTTTCTAACATATTGATTTTTTCTTTTTCCATTTAACATCACCTCCTATTGATGTGTGATGTTAACTCTTCTTGAAATTAATGTCAAGATAGTTTAAAAGAATTATTCGCATATAAACTTGTCCAATCAAAATCACTATAATCTCTGTCACTTTTATATTTATTTTTATTATTACTTTTTATCTCTTTAACATTTGTGTTAATAGGTTTTGTATCAACTTGTTTATAGGTATTAACATTTTTGTATATAGGTGTAATCTTTCTTAAAGCTATTTCTTTTGAATTTTCTTTATAAGTCATTTCTACTTTTATATATCCTTTTTTCTTAAGTGAATTAATAATTCTTGAAGATTGTATTTTTGTAATACTTAATAATTCACTTATATATGAATTTGACATGATACATTCTTTTTCTTTGCTTAAATACAAAATCATGGAATAAACAATTTTCTCTTTATCATTTAATTTTGTATCTATTAATATTTCATAAGGTATCCATACTCCTCTAAATTCCTTCAATATTCATTTTCTTTCCAATCAATCGCTCAACGATCGATTTTGTGCCACTTAAGTACAAAATTTGATTAACTTATCGATAACGAAAATTATAAGCAATATCAAGCATTTCATTTATTCATCCAAAGATTAAGACTTTACGGGGGTAAAGTCTTACAATGTGGGGAGGTTTTTATATTAGTTTTTCAATATCTACTTTTAAATCAAATTTTACAGTTTTATCACTATAAATCCATATTTTATCTATTATATTTTCTAAAACATATCTGCTTGGCATTTCGCTTGCAATAATTTCATCAAAATACTCTATTGCATTTTTTAGCTTTTTTATTTTTTCTTTTGAAATTTCCTGTTCTTCTTTTTCTAGCATAAGTTCTAATTTTTCTATCTTATTTGTTTTATCTTGTTCTAGTTCTTTGTATGTATTTTCTATCATTTTCTTTTGATATTCGCTAGTAGTTGTTGTTAAATCTCTTATTTTTTGATTTAATAATACTTTATATTCTGCCTTTAAAGTTTCAAGTTCATATTTAATTTTTTCTTTATTAGTTTGTATATTATTAGTTTTTGTCTCAATTTCTATTTTAGTTATTTCATCCATATATTTTTGTCTTGTAAATTTTAGAAATTCCTTTAAATGAATAATCATATCGGTTTCTTTTATCTCATGACATTTACATCTTGCTTTCCCATAAGTTCTATACTGGGAACATTCATATCCTTTTTGCTTTTGTTTTCGATTCATAGTTATACCGACTTACTCCAAATCCACAATCACCACATTTGACTAATCCTGAAAAAGCATAAGTTCTTTTTCTTGTTCCGACAAGTACTTTTTGAATTTGCTTTTCTTTTTCTAATTTCTTGTGCTAATTCAAATGTTTCTTTTGAAATGATTGCTTCATGATGATTTTCAAATACAAAATGTTCTTCTTCTGGAAGTTTAATTGCTCTACCTCTTATAGAAACTGTTTTCTTTTTATGAGTTCTTAAGTTTCCTGTATATACATCATTATTTAAAATGTTACTTATCATATAGGTAGACCATAATTTTTGTACAGGATGTTTGTATATTCTTCCTCGTTCTAAATGTTTTTGGCTATAATACATGGATGGAGTAGGGTAGCTATATTTACTATTTAAAATATCACAAATTTTCTTTCTACCTAAACCATCTTCAATATATAATTTATATATTAGTTCTATAACTGGTCTTATTTCTTCATCTACATATAACTTTGTAACATCTTCTGTATCTTTTACATAACCATAATAATTTCCCATTACTAATCTTCCTGATTTTTGTTTGGAATACATATGATCTCTAGTTTTTCTTGAACAGTCTTTTACATATCTTTCATTAAACCATGTTGTAATTCCAATCGTATCATCTCTGTCATTTAAAACATCATAAGTTCCACCCATTTCTGAAACTAGAATTAGATTTTTTTGCATATTTTTAAATTCGTCTATAAGCACCAAAACTTTTCCATTGTTTCTTCCAATTCTTGATAAATCTTTTGCTATAACTACATCAATATTTCCTTCTTGTACTTTATTTATCATTTTTGAAAACTCAGGTCTATTAAAGGTATATCCCGAAACATTGTCATCTATGTAGAAGTCTTTGTCTTCGATCATCCAATTACGAGAAATAGCATAATCTTTAATAATTCTTTTTTGCTCTTCAATACTTGCATAATTTTCTTTATCTTCATCTCTAGACAGTCTACAATATCCTACAACTGTCATTTTTTCCTCCTCACTTGACCTGATATTGCCTATGTGCTGTATGTTAGCATACATTGTCTGTTAATTCCACCTGTTTGACAATAATTCTTTCAAGAATTTCGGGATAATTCTCTTTTCCTGATGTAAAAATAGATATACGATATTTTTCTTTTTTATATTTTTTAATTATTTCTTTCGTTTCTTGTTTTTCTAATTCGTCTTTAGTTAAATAAATTTGCATATATTTTGTATTAGAGATTTCGTTAGAAGTAATTTGCATTCTATTTCGGCTCCCTCATAATATTTCTCTCTAAATATTATGCAAAAAGAAATACCAATTATTTCTTTTTGTCTAAAAATTACTTTAGTAAAATTCTAACACTTTAATTCTTATTATTTTTCAAATGCATCCCTCCTCTATAATATAAGAACACAAAAATTTCATTAAATGGGTATTTTTAATAAAATCTTTCATATATATAAACACATTTTTTTCTATTAAATGTTGCATTTTTTGAAAAATTTATATTTTTTTGTTTAATATTTTATTATTTTTATAAATTTAGTAATAAATGATAAACTTATACATATAAAAAAAGTAACTATTGATATAGCTACTTATATAATCTTATTATTCAATTATTCGTCTTTTAAATATTTTTCCCAATCCATAAAAGCATGACCGATTCTTAATACTAATACTTTAGAATTTTCTTCATCAACTATATAAAATATTATATAATTTCTTACATTGATTTTTCTAATATTTTTATGCCCTGTCAACTCTTCATTTAAAATAAGCATACTTCCTGCTACATTTTCTAAATCTTTCAACTTTTGTTTAAATAAAAGTTTGTATTTGTCTGCTATAATATCTCCTGCTAGATTATATCGAAGATATGAAATAATCTTTTCTAAATCTTGTTCAGCAGTTTCTGAAATTTCCACTATATATTTTTTCATCACATTGCTCCAGTCTTTTACATATTATCTATTTTAGAAAAAGCTTCATCTAAAGAATATACTTTATTTGCTTTTATATCATCCAGTCCTTTTTGTAACTTTTCTTTTAAATCTTTTTTACTTTTTATTGTTATACTGTCTGGAGCTTCTGTATCTATATATGATATTTTTAAATATTCAATAAAATTAATGACTTGATTCGTAAGTTCTTCTGGTAATGTTTCAATTTCATTATATAATTTTTGTTTTTCTATAGACATATTGATTACCTCCATAATAAATTATGATATTATTATATCATTTTTTCTTTCAAAAATCCATGAATTTGAGAAAATAAAATCTATATTTTAATTTTTAGTTGTAATTTGTTTGATTGCTTTTATTTATATACATATACGATTTCATCATCAGCATTATTAACTCCACCAGCTTTTTCATAACATTTGCAAGCTGAAATATTACTTTTATTTGTTATTAAAAACATTTTATTACATCCAATAGTTTTCATATATTCCTTTATAAATATCATTAATTTTGTTCCATATCCATTGCCTTGATATTGTTTCATGACATCAATGGCATGCATATAGAAATCTTTTCTTCCATCAGGTTTTAATAGTACATACCCATACGCAAATCCTATAATTTCACTTTTATTTTTTATAATAAATCCATAAGTATTTTTATTTTCTAAAAATTCTATAATATTTTCTTTGTTATAATGTGTATTCTCATCATCAATAAATTTTTCTATTAATTCAATATCATTTTTATCTAATACTTTATATTCCATATCATTTATCTCCTCCATAATTTGTATAACTAATTTAAGTATTTTTTGAGTTCTTCTTCAAATTCTTCATTAGATAATTTACTTAAATATTTATCAAAAGCTAATGGAGAATTAGTTATTTCCGATCCCATCCAACTTTCTTTTATATACTTATTTTCTTCTTCGATAGAATTAAATGTAACTTCTACTCTATATAGTCCTATATACTTTCCTAAATATTTCTTTATCGAAATTCTACTATCTTCCAATAATAAATAACTATCTCTAATTATCTCTGAATATGCTCTTTCTTTTAAGTTTAAAAATTCAATTTTAGATATAGCAACTTTTTCTATAATGTTATTATCATCATCTAATATTTCTTTTAGATATTTACAATCTTTTCTTTGTACTCTTAATCTATCATTTATATAATATCTTTCATATCTAATTGGGTTACTCAGATTCAAATTATTTAAAGAATCAATAATAAACCTTCTTGTTAATTTTCTCATAAAAATCTCCTGTTTTATCTTCTCTCCACTTTTTTATTTTCTTATACTCTTTATTATTTCAGTAGGTTGTATTTTGTTGTTCATTTTATTTTCTATTGTACTCAAGAAATATCCATCTGCTCTAAGTTTATCTTTCATATTTAAAATCTCTTTATAAGTAAACCATTCTACATTTGATATTTCTTCTCCATCTACTTTAATATTTTCATCTATAATTTTAGTATCAAAAAAGAAACAAATTACATTCACGCCTTCCAGTATTTCATTAACAATTTCTAATACTCCTGTTATTTCAACTTTACAACCAGTTTCTTCATAGATTTCTCTTTTAGCTCCTTCCATTAAAGATTCACTTTCATCTAAACCTCCAGCTGGAACATTCCATTTCCCTTCACATATCTTTTGTTTTTCCTGAACTAATAAAAATTTTCCATCTTTTTCCAAGATTCCACCTGTAACAACTTTTATATTCATTTATATTCCTCCTCTACAACTTACTAGTTATCGTTTAAATTATAACATATACCTCTTTATAAAACTACTATATTTTATAATTTTTTTCGTAATCTTTTCCTTATATTCTTATCCTATCAATAATCAAAATTGCCCAAAAGCAATTTTGCAGGATCAGGGCGACATCTCGAACCCACACAACTGCCTAAAAACGTGGTTTTTATCGGTATACGCTTTCTTTATAGCGATGTCAAATAGACATCTCATCTTTTGCAGAAAAAAACCAATATAAATCGATAAATCTATATTGGTTTTCACTCTTATTTCAATTCCTCTTTTAATTTGATTCCATCTTTTATTCCTGCAAAATAATATTTCTTATGAAAATAATAACTTTCAAAATCAATTGTTTCCACATAATCTTTTATCAATTTTTCAATACTATCTTTTAACCAATTAAGATTATATGGAATTTTTTCTAATTCTTTCTTTAGGCAATCAGACTTTTTAACTTTATTTGCTTTATCCTGACTCATAAACTTTTTATCTTCATCCGTAATAAAAGCCAAATCTTCTTCTCTTGCTTCAAATATTGTTTCTAGCATATTGATTTTTTCTTTTTCCACTTAACATCACCTCCTATTGATGTGTGATGTTAACTCTACTAGAAATTAATGTCAAGTAAATTATTAAAAATTATTCGCATATAAACTTGTCCAATCAAAGTTACTATAATCTCTGTCACTTTTATATTTATTTTTATAATTACTTTTTATCTCTTTAACATTTGTGTTAATAGGTTTCGTATCAATTTGTTTATAGGTATTAACATTTTTGTATATAGGGGTAATCTTCCTTATAGCTATTTCTTTTGAATTTTCTTTATAAGTCATTTCTACTTTTATATATCCTTTTTTCTTAAGTGAATTAATAATTCTTGAAGATTGTATTTTTGTAATATTTAATAATTCACTTATATATGAATTTGATATTATACATTCTTTTTCTTTGCTTAAATATAAAATCATGGAATAAACTATTTTTTCTTTATCATTTAATTTTATGTCTGTTACTATTTCATATGGTATCCATACTCCTTTAAATTCTTTCAATATTTATTTTTCTTCCCAATCAATCGCTCGACAATCGATTTTGTGCCATTAAATTATAAAATTTGATTAACTTATCAATATTAAAAATAATAGGTAATATCAGGCATTTTCATATTTTTTTCAACGTTCCCCAAATTGTAAGAATAGACGGGGGTAAAGTCTCCTGGATGTGAAAATAATATAAGACATTTTCCTTTGTAATCTTCTAATGATATTTCTCCAAAAGTTGTCATTGCTTTAAACTCTGGTGCTTTTTGTCCAATCTTTACATTTCCATTCATCATTAATTCATAATCCATAAAAAACCTCCATTTGAGCATTTTTGCTCTAATAAACTCTCTACTTTTTATATTATATGAAAAAAGTTGAAAATTGGTTCTTTTCAATTACATTCAATATTACTAATTATGACATGAGCCACCTTATATAAAGGTAGCTCAAAACTTTACATTTTTTCTTATAAATTAGTATAACTACTAAATGGAAATACAAGTCTTATCTCTGTTTTTTCGTTTTGTTCTGAATTTAGTTCAATTGCTATTCCCAATTTATCACATAATTTCTTACTTAAATATAGCCCAATTCCTGTTGATTTTTTGTTTAGTATTCTACCATTTGTTCCAGTAAAACCTTTTTCAAAAACTCTTGTTATTTCTCCTTTTTTTATTCCTATTCCATTATCTTCAAGATATAAAATTATATTTTCTTTTCCTCGTTTTGCATAAATTTCAATTTTTGAATTATTATCTTGTTTTCTATACTTTATGCTATTTTGTATTAATTGGTTTAAAATAAAAATAATCCATTTATTATCAGTATTTACTTCTAAATTCAAATCATGTATATCTACTTTTATCTTTTCTTGAATTAATATATTTTTATTTTTTTTAATGGCTTCATTTACCATTGTTTCTAAATTGTTTTTTCTAATATAATAGTCTTTTTCGACATTGTTACTTCTTGCATAAAATAATGCTTGTTCTACATAGTTTTCTACTTTGTCTATTTCTTCTTCAATACTCTTTGTTACATTATTTTTGTTATTAGCAACTATCATTTTACTTGTTGCAATTGGAAGCTTTATTTCATGAATCCATAGTTCAATATATTCTTTATAATCTTCTTGCAAATATTTATATTGATTTACTTTTTCTATCATACTTTTGTCTGTTTGTTCTAAAATTTCTTTTAATATCTTTCCTTCTGAAAAATTAGTCTCTTTTATTAACTCATTTATTAAATATTTTTCTTCTAATTCTGTTAAAATGAAAAGAGTATGATTATAAAATTTACGCTTGGTATGGTATTCTATCGTAATTGAAAGTATATATAGCGCAAATATAATGGTTGGAATATATATTTTTATAAAAATTCCAATAGGATAAATAACTAGCAATATTTCGATTGTTATTAATGCAAAAGTTAATAAATATATAGTAAGTAATTTATCTTTTAAAAAGTCTTTCCAATTCATTCTTATTCCCTCTTTTCTTTATAATTTAACGTAAAATATATCCTACTCCTCTTTTAGTTTGCAACAATTCTTTTAGGTCTAATTCTTCTAATTTATTTCTTAATCTTGTTATATTTACTGTTAAAGTATTGTCATCAATAAAACTTTCACTGTCCCATAAACATTCCATAATTTCTTCTCTTGATACTATTTTTTGTCTATTTTGTAATAAATATTTTAGAATCTTAAATTCATTTTTTGTTAATTCAATTTCTTTATCTTCTTTTTCTATGGTACTTTTTGCTAAATTTAATACAAATTGTTTTCCATCTATTTTATCTAAATTACTATTTCCCATGTTTATTCTTCGTAATAATGAAGCTATTTTTGCAAGTAAAATTTGTAAATTGAAAGGCTTTGTAATATAATGGTCAGCTCCATAATTTAAACTTATTAATTCGTCTAATTCGTTGTCTTTACTTGTAATTACTATAATTGGTATTTGTGATTGTTTTCTAAGTTCTTTACATATATATTGACCATCAAAATTAGGTAAGTTTAGGTCTAATAATATTAAATTTGGTGAAATATTTAATATTTCTTCCATTGTATTTTCAAAGCTTTTTAGTGTTTTTACTTGATATCCATTATTTTTTAAAAATGTTTCTAGTTCATTTCTTAGCTTTACATCATCTTCTACAATTAAAATTTCCTGCATTCTCTATCACTCTCCCATTTATAACATAACAAAAGGAGCATGATTAAAAATTCTTGACCTTTTAGATTGCTTTACATGCTCCGTCTTTGTTCGCCTGCCAAATTTGCTTTAGCAAATTTGTGTAGAATGTGTTTATGTTATAGGAAAATCGGAGATTTTCCTATAACATAAAAATAGGATTTTGGGGACGGCCCCAAATCCTATTCCTCTTCTTTCTTTTCTTTTAAAAGTTTTTCACATTGAATTGTCATTTCTATTTGCGAAGCTACAAATGTTGCTAGTACAAGTGGAATAGTTATTCTTCCGATAGGAATTCTTGTAATTGCCATAATTGCAAGCAAAAATGCTTGTGCTAAAACTAAAGTTGCAAATGCTTTTACTACTGTTTTAACTACTCCTAATTTATAATACCTAATTGCCATATAAACTAATATAACAATTGTTGCTATTGCAAATGGTAGTATATAAGGTTTTATAATATCTCTTCCTCTTGTTCTAGGAATTGTTGTTATTTCTATTTGGTCTGCTGATAATTCTAAACCATATTTTTCATTTGTTTTATTAACTATTTCTGTTTTTTGTTCATTTGTTATGTCTTTTGCTAAAATGCTAACTGTGTCTTCATATACTTCTACTTTTTGAATGTCAACATCTTGATTTCCTAATGTTTCTTTTGCTATTTGTTTTATATCTGATATTTCAAATGATTTTCCAATATATATTTGTATTCTTTTTGCCTCTTGATATTTTAAATCAAAGTTTAATCCTACTGTTGCAGTCACAATTATTCCTATTATTACTATACTATATACTAAAATTGATATTATTTTTGTTTTTTGGCTTGTATTTTTCATCTTTATTTTTCCTTTCCTTTTTGTATTTTTAATAAATTATTGGTAACTATTGCATTATAAGCCATAATTAAAACAATTCCCCAAAACATTACCATACCAAAGCTACTAATAGGCATCCAATTTATAAAACAGAATGTAATTGCTGTAATAATAATTGGTATTATTTCTATAAAGAAACCTTGATAGATTTTTTCTTGCTTTGCTTTTACTATTTTTGTTACTAAAATATAGTTTAGTATTAAAATAACTGCTATTGCTAGAAATCCTTCTATTGATAATACTACATTTGTATAACGTAATACTATACTAAATACAGATATAAATCCAATATATGAAATAACTCCGAATATTCCTTGTACTTTATTTTTAATAATTAATACTATTAATAATATTGTGATAATAGCTATTATTGTATATATTGCAATTGCTATTTGTTCATCTGTTACTTCTGATAATATATATTGATTTTCTTCTAAATTATATTTTACTGGTATATTTCCTGTATCTAACAAATTTGCTATATTAGAAGCTTGTTCAATACTATTTTGCAAACTTTTTTGATCTGTTGTGCTTCCACCCATTGATAATTGTAATTTTCCAGTTTTTATTGGGTCTTCAAAACTAGTTGACATTATTTCATTGTCATCTATTTGCATTGTAATTTTCTTTTCGTTTGTTTTTGTTTCTTCGTTATTTTCTGTTCCATCTGTTGTTGTGTTCTCTGTTATTTCTGCATTGTTTTGTGTTTCTTCTGTTGATGTTTGTGTTTCACTTTCATCTTTTGGTG
Source organism: uncultured Clostridium sp. (assembly GCA_948468045.1). Lineage (GTDB taxonomy): Bacteria > Bacillota > Clostridia > TANB77 > CAG-508 > CAG-269. The sequence continues at coordinate 33,851 of CAOKGO010000015.1, forward strand.
TTTCTTCTGCTTTTACATATTTTTCACTTATTTCTTCTAATTTTTTACTACCATCTTTGTTAAATTCTATATCTAAATATACAGTTGTTCCTGCTGTTGTTCCACTACTATTAGATCCATACATTACTCTTGCTCTTTTTATATCATTATTGTCCATTAAAACTTCTTTTGTTTCACTATCTATTATCTCAAACTTTCCTGTTGAGCTAAGGTTACTTATAACCCTGTCTGTATTTTTATTTTCTGTAAGTTCTACTGCAATTGTTCCTGATTGCTCATCTAACTTAATAATATAATTTTGAACTCCTGATTTTTCTAACCTTTTTTCTATAATCTCTTTAGTTTTTTTGTAATTTTCTAAAGTTTTTACTTCTTCACTATTATTAGGTTTTTCTTCTTTTACATATCCTTTTTGTGCAATTTCCTCATCTGTTAAATTTGTACTATCTTCTACAACTTTTCCTTCTGAGTCTTTTATAGTTGTTGTGTTTTCATTATTTACTACAAACCTAATGCTTCTAGAGCCTCGTAAATCCATTCCATATGAATAATCTTTTACTTGATTTTCCATTCTATTTTGTACTTTTGTATATACTCCAAAAAAAGCTACCATTGTGATTACTGCAATTAATAAAGTAATAGTTAATATTTTTATTTTTTTCATTTTTAATTCCCATTCCTTCCCTAAATGTTAATTTTCTCTTTTCCCTTTTGCTTATAATTACTACTTTTAATTTGTTATAATAACTTTGTGTCATTAATTACTAATTCAAACCATATTTTTAAATATTTTGCTGCATATTTGCTCATCATTGTTCTGTCCATAAAAATCTCAAAATAATCTAATACAGGACATATTTTAGTATCAATATTTAGACTTAAAATTGCTTTTCTGTCTTTGTTATCAATTTTTAATTCAGCATCTGTTACTGCATAATTTACTCTGTCATGAATATCAAATGTTGATAGATTTGTATTGCAAACTCTATTTCTATGCACATCTGATTTGTCTGCTAAAATCAATGCCGCTGATATGTCACTAATAGCTGTTCCTGTTTGTTCATCATGGTTGCCTATTGCCATCATGATTTCAGTTCTTTCTTCTACTGGCATTCCCATGTCTTTTAAAATGTTGTAAGCTAAAATTGCACCACTATGTGCATGGTCAACTCGATTTACACAGTTTCCAATATCATGTAAATATCCTGCTATTTTAACAAGCTCAATTGTTCGCTTTGGATAGTTAAGCGTTTCTAATATTTGACCTGCTCTTTGCGAAACAATAGAAATATGTCTGTGACTATGTTCTGTATATCCGAAGTCCATCTAGTTGTTTTTGTGCCCCTAAAATCAAGGCTTCAACTTCTTTATTTTCTATGACATCTTGTAATTGTATCATATAATTTTGCCTCCTATTTTAACCTTTTATAATTTTACCCTAAAATGTAAAAAATATCAACCATTTTTTAAATTTTTTTGAGACAGTAGGGACAGGTCTGATTTGTCTCAAAATAAACTTATTATAAAATTATACAACTACTATAAATTCTATCTTGAGACAAATCAGACCTGTCCCTACTGTCTCAAAAAATTAGTGCAAATTAATAAAATTAATTTGCACAGGTATCATTTATTCATACAGTGATTTTCCAATAGCATAAATTGTAAAATCATATTTTCCAATAGTTTGTCCATCTTTTGTATCTTGCTTATCTTCTAATTCATTTTCTTCATATTTCCATTCCCAATTTATTACGATCCTCTTATTTTTACTTATTTCCCCTTGCAATTCAGATTGCATATCTTCTAATTTTTCATACTTTCTATCCTTTCCACTAATTTGAAATTTTAAATTTTTGGGTTTGGTTGTTTTGTTTTCAAATTTTATTTCATAATAAGTTTTCTCATTTGTTTCTAATAATATTTCAAAATCTCCTTTTGTACCGTGGTGCTATTTTTCCTTGCACTAATGTTTCTTTTTTTATAGTATCTGTCAATCTAATATCTTTAAAATCCACTTTTGTATAATCTACTTTAAATTTATATTGTTGACGATTTATTTTTTCTTTGGTTCCTTGATCGGAAGAAAATAATTTGAAAAAAATAAGTTCATCTTGAAATTCTCTTTTTGTTTTTTTTATGTTTTGAAAGAAAATAATACATAGAATTATAATAATTATGATTAAAATGATTTTTCTTTTTTGTTTCTTCAATTTATTTTTGTTTCTCCTTTACCCTTTTTCTTGTTCTGAATGTACTTTTATTTGTACATCCTGCAAAATGTCTTTTATAGAATAATTTTGGGTTTTATCATAAATAATTTCCAATTGATAACTATCCTCTTGCATATTTTCCATTTGTAATTTCATGTTTTCTGTTTTGTTATTTGTCAATTGAATTTCTTTTTCATCTTTATATAACTTAAAAGATATTGCTTTTTCTTTTGGAGATAAAATTTCAATATTATAAGACAAATCTATTCCGTGTAATTTTTCCATCTTCTTTATAGTTTTTTACTTTAAAGTCATAGTATTCTTTTTGTTTTTTTCCATTTACTTCTACTATTGGACTATTTTCTACAATTAAAATTGGTTCTGCTATTTTAGCTTTTGTTTCTAGAATTGTGTTGCTATATTCTTTTCCCATACTATATCCAGAAAAGAACAAAGCTATTATTATTCCACTTAAAAAAATAAGTATTATTCCTCTTTTGTGTTTTTTTATTGCCTTTTCCTTGTTCATTCACTCCTCCCTAAAATTGATATTTTTTGTATGGACAAGTGTTTTTTCTTGTCCTCACTTAGAATAGAATAAATACATTAGCCAATACTTTTCAGATTATACATTTCCAAAATTCCTATTCTTCATGAAATCTTTAAGCCTCTTCTGGTTGTAGTTGTTGAGCTCTAACAATTACATCAAAAGTAAATTCTTCTGCATTTTTTGCATCTTCTGTATCAATTATATCGCCTGCTTCTATTCCGTCGCCATTATCTGTTTCATAATCCCAATGCCATTCAATTGTGTTTGTTTGTACAGCACTATATGTATTCCCAACATTTATAGATTCTGATAATACTGTACTTAGCTCATTTGCTTGAAATTTATTGCCTGCAAATATAAAATATAAATTTCTTGGTGCTGAACTTGATTTTTCTATCGAAATTGTATACCAAATTCTAACTTCTGAATCTCTTGCATCTACTACAATATTAAATTTCCCTTCTGTTCCAGGTGCAATTTTACCATCTGCTAATGTTACAGGATTGTAACTTGTTGAATTTAAAGAAATAGTTTGTCTTTCTTCTGTTGAACCATTTACTTTAAAGTTCCATGTTGCAACATCTAAGGTTCCTGTAGTTGTTATTTGTGTTACATATTTTGAATAACTTTGCCCTCCTATAAAGGATAATAGTATAATAGATAAAATAGCCATAACTAATAATGCCTTTTTCTTTTTACTCAATAAGCATTCCTCCTTTCTGTTTCTATTTTTTGTTTTGGATAATTTTCGATTAAATTTCTGAATGAAATTTTTTGAATGAAAATAAAATTTTGAAAATGTAAATTTATTATAATTCCATTTCTTGGATTTGTCAACAATTTTTCATCGCAGTTTTCGACACTTTTTGCATTTTTGCTATTTTTAAACTATCAAATTACTTTTAGTTTACTATTAATTCCTTATCTTTTTTTGCTAATGAAAATTGTACAGTAATTTTATGTGAAACCAATTTATACATTAGAACTTCAGAGAACTTTCATATAATATAAAATATTATATTTTAAAAATATCAAAACTAATATATTTTTTATTTGACTTTTCCATTATTTTACAGTATAATAATATATATCTTCTAATTTTTTATTTCTTTATTTTCCCAATTAGTAATTTTTACTATAGAACAATAGTGGGCTGTTTAATATTTACTAACTTTTAATGTATAGCATTCAGCCCACGTTTAATTGTTCGTCCGCGAAAATTGCAAAACAATTTTCTGTGGAACGCTTTATATTATAGAAGTTCGGAGAACTTTCATATAATATAACAAAAAAAGTCAGTATGACTTTTCTAAAAAAATTGAAAGGAGGCAATTTATTGCACAAAATAATAAAATTTTTTATTTCTTTTTTATTGGCTCTATGTTTATTTATGACATTTCCAACTGTATTTGCAAAATATGTAATTGAAGATATTCACACAGTTGCTAAATTAGATATTGATAGATGTAAACCAAAAATAACTCTTACTGATATTGTTACTTCTAATAGTGGGTATTCTACATATGCTAACAAAAAACATACTATTTCAGGACATATTAAAATAACTGAAAAAAATATTATTAGAAATGATTTTTCTTTAGATAATATTAAAATATTGGTTTCAGATAAGGTAATTGATCCTTACTTTAAAACTTTTTCTTTAGTTTCTGATGATGGTACTGAAAAAGTCTATGAATTTTCTTTTACTAATACAACAACAGACGGTTCCTTAGTAATTTTTATTCCCAAAAGTGTTGTTGAGGATAAATCTGGACAAGTAAATGATGAAACACATCTTTTTACTGGTATTTATATTGATAACACCCCACCTGTTGCAACTTTTAATGAGATTGCAAGTATTGATAATAAATCAAAAGCAGAAATATCTGCAAATGAAACAATTAGACCTTTATCTGGTTGGAATATTTCTGATGACTATAAGGTTTTAACTAAAGAATTTAATAATTATGTCTCTTATTCACTTCCTATTGTAGATTGGGCTGAAAATTCTTCTGAAGTATTAATTGATATAAAAAATGCCACTAATATTATTCTTCAATATGGAAGTTCTGATGATTATAGCAGACAAACTCTTGTATCTAGTGGTTCTATTTCTTCCCCTAATACCATTTCTTCTAATTCTATTTGTAAAACAGAAGCTATTTTTTTTAAATTAGGTGGTAATATTCCCTCTTCTTCTTTACAAGCAAGATGCTATGTCTACACACATTGGGGAAATGGCACTTCAACATCATGTTATTATTCTGAACTAATGTATTATCATGGCTACAACCCATGGTTTGACTATAATTCTCGAAATAATACTTTATATAAAGGAAATGTGTTTACTCAATTAGGTGGTACTGGAGTAAATTATTCTAGAAATATAACTTCTTCTCTTTATATTCCACCAGATATTGCTAGTAAGTATTTATATGGTATTTCTGGCATTCAATTTAAGTTGAATAACTCTCCTGATCTTTCAGTTGTTTATCAAGTTTATGTAAAAGGAAAAGCTTGGATAAAAGCGGTATCTGATGGTGAAGAAGCTTTTTATGATCATACAATGCCAATTTCTGCTTTTCGAATTAATATTGTTCCAAAGTCCGAAAAACACCGTTTAATTGATTATTGGAACAAAGATGTATGATTTATCTTTTATTTACTCCAATAATTCCACCTAAAATCCCAAATATCATTCCAACAGCAATCATAATAATACTTTGCATATTTAATCCAAATTTCCAATTTAAAATACTAGAAATCAAATAAATTGTAAGAATATATAATCCGTCCTATTAAACCACCATTTAATAAACCATTTTTTTTGATTTTCATGTTTCCGAGTAGAGCTTCCTATTAGGATACTAATTGCTGTTATTACAATAATAACAGGATTTATGATGTTTTCGCTTACATTTGTATATGTAAGAACAATTGCAAAAACTAACAATAATATTAGGCTAGCTAATAATGCTATTCCTACACCTTTTGCTATATTAGTTATTGTATTTTCCATTTTACTATCATTCCTTCCTTATAATACGAATCGGTTTTTAACCTTAATTTTCCTTACTTTTTATTTCATTTATATGTTCTAAAAAATAAAAAAAGAACTGGATAAGTATAAAACCTATCCAGTTTTTAATTTTGGTTCTATGATGGTTAGAATGGATAGAAAAAGAAAGAATAGTGCATTTATCGAAATACATGATAAAATATTTTTGTTTAGAAAATACTTTATTTGGCAATTAGTTGTTTTACTATTAATGAAAACCAAGACATTGACAAAGAGTAGTCTTTTGGGATGGATGGAGACCTTTATTTTATTTTTCTACAGTTGCATCTCATATTTAGACACTTTTTCAAAAAGAAAGTCATAAGCATATTATTTGCTTAAAACCTTCTTTTCCTTTATTTTTCATCTTCACACTTTTTCCATATTGCAAAAAAGCATTCCTTTTTATATAATTTACTTATAAATAACGACATATACAAAGGAGGAATGCTTTTATGAAATCTTTTTATAATCAATAAAAAATTTTACGTAAAAAATAAACACACTTATCATCTTAAAATTTGTGATGTTCGTAAGCATAAAGGCAAATGGATTTTTTCTATTTCAAATCCTATATATTACTACTTTCTATCAATTCTGTTTGGATATCAGTTAAAATACTTCGCATTATTTTTGAGTATTGGTTTTCACAGAGTTCAGTTTTACATAACATAGAGTGCTAGACGGAAAGAATAGTTGCTATTGGCACGGCCATAGTCGTTGCCACGGTTAGAAGCCGAATAGCTGCTGATGCAACTGCCACCCCTAAAGACAAACGGAATGTCGGTGTTGTAGGTATTTTTTTCAGCTACATATTCACATGCACTTCCTTCTAAATCATAAATATTACACACTCTATCTGCTTCATTATTTCCTGCTACTGTTACTCTACTTCCTACATGTCTACTACTATCTGTTTTTGTTACATTATAAGTTTTATTTGTTCCGTCTAATCGTGGTTTGCTAGAAATAAATGCCATTGTCATATCCCACTGTATTCCTGATATTAATGCACTTTTTACATGTGTATTACTTGCATACATTGTTTTTGCTGTTGTTTTTGCTGTTTCTTGTGTAATACTAATCCATACAGCTACTCCTTTTTTACTTACCAATGTATTAGTTCTTTCAGTTCCTGCCTCATATCTTGATATATAAAATCCTTTTGCATTCCTTACAGCTGTTTCTTCATCTGTTATGCCATTCGGTAAATAATCGGTATCATTATATGCTTTTGATGAAATACCTGTATTTGCATAAGTTGTATTTCTTTTATATTCTGTTTCATCTGCTACTGGTATCCATACAAATTGATTTCCTACATTTTCTGTATCATTTGCAACATCTGAAATAACTAATCCCTCTGATATATCATCTAAACCTGGCACAATTGCAAACCCTACTGGAATTATAGCAGTTCCATTTTTTGTGTATGTTTTATTTTTGTCTCCTGTTACAATTTCTCCTGACTGTATTTCATTAACTATTGGTGGTGTTGGTGTGTCTCCTCCACCTGAAGTATTTCCACCTGTTATATTATTTCCAGTTGTGTTCCCAGCTACAGTATTATTTCCATCTCCTGTTGAAGTTTTTCCAATATAGTCATCTAATTTTCCTTCTATTAAATATCCTAAATATGTGTGAACTGCCCCTGTTTCTTTGTTTACTTTGCTTTCATCACTTATTACTTTGTTATTTATCAATTCTGTTATTACATCATCTATTGTAGGGTTTCTATGCTTTTGTTCTGCTTTTATTATTGCTAGTTCTATTTGTTCTTCTAATGATGCTACTTCTGTTAATTCTTTGGCTGTTTTTGCCTCTTTTATTAGTCCCTTTTCTCCTGTTAGTCCTACTACTGTTACTCCTGCTAATATTAGTAAAATTATTACCGTTATAACAAGTGCTACTAAGGTTATACCCTTGTTTGCTTTTTTTATTTCTCTTATATTTTTCATCAACTAAATCCTCCCATATTTCTTTTGTTCTAATATAAAATTTTTATTATTATTTACTTCTTTTAAAATTAGTATACATTGCTTTTCAATTTGTTGTATTATATGAAATCAACTACATTTCACTTATACTTAAATAAGAGTTTTATTTCAATTTAAATTGTTATACTATTTTCAAAATAGTTTTAATAATTTCTTTGATTATTTTATCAATAATTATTTTGGTTGTCAATAAGTTTGCATAATCACTTATTACCCGACAAATACTCTTCAGGTATTCTACCCCAACTATTGACAATGAACCACTATAAAAATGAGGTCTTAGGATACCCTAAAACCTCTATTTTTGGCTGGGCTGGCTAGATTCGAACTAGCGCATGCCAGAGTCAAAGTCTGGTGCCTTACCGCTTGGCTACAGCCCAATAT
>CAOKGO010000016.1 GCA_948468045.1 uncultured Clostridium sp.
AAAAATATTAAAAAATTTTTAATATTTCTATTGACAATTAATAGTTAGTCTTTCGGGTGCATTTCTGCAATATTTTGATTTCCTTTATTCAAGCTAACTAGGATAAAACGCATAAAAATAAGACGTATTTCTACGTCTTTGATTTATAATTTTAAAATATTAATAACTTATTTTTGTTCAAAATATTTACATATTTCTTTGTTTTCTTTTTCTTTAAAAGGATTACCTCCCAATATATCTTTAGGTGGAATTGTTTTATATATTTTACAAATTTTATTGTTTAGTTTTTTACATTCATTACACATGCAATAACTAGGTTTCAAAATTTCATGTTTTAAAAGTTCTAAACTCATATCACACCTCTTTTAACCATATTTTATTATCAACAACTTTAACTATTCCGAACCATACATCTCGTTTAAATAAAACCTCATTTTCTTCTTTTATTCCACTTAATAATCTTATATCTTTTCCTGTTTTTCCTTCTATTGTTAATTCTACTTTTAATTTATCTGCTACTTCATAATCATTATAATTTTTAGATGTAGATATATATTGTGGATAGTTAATGAAATCATTATTCTTATGTTGTTTTACAAAATTATTATACTCTTCTTCTCCTTGAAAGTCAAAACCTATCTGTCTATATGTAACTTTATTGTAGTTAGGTAGTTTATTAAGTCCTTTGTCTATATTATCAATTAAGTCTATTTCGTTTTTATCTAATTTTATATTATTTCTTAATTTTTCATTTAATATATATGCTTTAGAACTTGAATATTCTGTTATTGCTCCTTTTTCATTTTCTGTCATGTCTATATATTTTGCTTTCCACTCTTGATAATTCATATTTTGAGGCACTAATATAGGCTTTCCATTTTCATCTCTTGCTCGTCTTTGTAGTCCACTTATTACATCATCATCAAATTCTGCTACTGTTGTACATCTATCTCCGTGGGTGAATAGGAGCACAATTCTTTCCGCGGTTTTCTGTCTTTTACGTAAAATACTTCATTATCTAATCTAGCACATTCTTCACAAGTAACTTGGTCTAACGTTGCAACAAATCTATATTTATTTATTTCACATTCTTCATATGACAACATCTCACTTTCATTTGCAAAATGACATACTTCTGTTCTTACAAGTTTTGTTGCATTATACAAACCTACATTCATATATTCAAATAACTCTTTACTTATTTTTTGAATAGATTTTCCTGACATTGTATCTGCTGTTAATTGTGTTCTTAAGTAGTTGCCTAGTTTCTCACTATTATTCCATATCCTTGTAGAAAAATTAGCATTGTTAGTCCAGTTTTCATTAAGTATTACATCTATTGTTCTATTATCTATCTGTGAAAAACTAAATCCTAAACCTATGCCTTTTTGAATATCATATATATTATGATAATATCCCTCTTTTATCGTTTCTACATATCTAATTTCTGTTACCTTTTGTTCTATTTCAGCTAATTTCTTTAATTCTAAGTCTATATTATCCTGTAAAGATTGATAACGACTTATTCTATAAGAATATGCAGGAGCATTATATTTGGCTAATAATTTCTTTTTTATACTGTCACTTGTTATGTTATTATTTATTACTTCTAAAAGATTTTTATAATATTGCTCTGTTTCTTTTTTATTTAGTAATTGTGTTAATATCTTTTTATCCAATCCACTATCTTTAGCATAATTGTTATATATTTTAGCTATTTCTTTATTTATGTTCTTTGTTGCTTGTTCATATGCTTGTATTAATGAATTAATTGTATTTTCTGTACCTTTTTCAAGTTTTTTCATTAACTCGGTAGAACGTCTTTCCCAGTAATTTATTGGTTTTCTAGCCATAAAAATAACACCTCCTATTCGGTGTCATCGTCTTTATTATGTTCATCATTAAATCCACCTGCATTTGTAAACAGCTCTTGTTGTCTTTTTTGTGCTTCTTCTTTTTGTGCTTTTAATTTCTTTAATTCTTCTTCTGGATTTTCTACCCAAGGGTGATTTTTAATTATTGCTTCATCTGATATTATGTCTTTGCTTTCCATTGCTATTTGTGCATTTTCTAAGTCATTACTTATCATATTTCTAGTCCAAGTTTGAATTATTGGTTTTGCTTTCCAGTCTGATACTTTTAAAAACTTCATTATTGCTCTTATTAATTTATTAAAACCTTTTTCAAACTCTATTTGCGTTAATCCTGCTTTTAATTCTAGTTTTCTGTAAAAGAATTTTAGTGCTACACCACTAGCATTACCAAAATTTTCACTATCTTGTTGTAGAGCTTGTCCACTCTCATATATTTGTTTCTTTAATATTTCAAGTATAGAGTTTCTAGCTTCAACTGGTATTTCAATAGATAATGTTTTTAATCCTCCATTTGTCCTTCCATCTGCTCCTGTTCCTGTTTTTACAGTTTTATATCTTTTAAGCTCTCCTAAAAATTCTTTTAAGTCTTCTCCACCATAATTTTCAAGTATGTATATAAGTTGTTGTATATCTTCTAAATCATTTGCATAACCACTCATTACTTTGTCGTATATGTCTATTAAGTCTCTATACTTCTTTAGGTCGCTTATCATATTCCTGTTATTTTTAAACTCGATAAATGGCACTTCTTCTAGCTCATGTTTGAATGTTTCATAAGCTTCTGGCATATATGTTAATCCTGCACCTTGCAAATTGCCTTTAAATTTATATTTTTCACAATGATTGCTGTCCCAAAATTCAAATATTACATATTCTTTGTTTCTTCCCATTTCTGTTTCTTCTTTTATTTTATAATATCTATAAAACCCTATTAAGTTCTTTTTTAGCTTTCCATCAAATTGAGGCAAACATTGTTCGGTTTCTACTGTTGCATATTGAAATTGATTATCTTCTATCCAATAATGTATCCAACCAACTTTATTATTCGTTGCATTAGTACACAAATATGCACTTTCACTTTTAAAGTCATCTCCTAATGCTTCTGTTATTTTTTTGTTTGTTTCTTTATCTCCTACATCGAATAATACAGGATTTGTAAACATATATGCTACTTTTTCATCTGTAATAAGTTGATGAAAGTTGTGTGACACTCTATTGTCTGCATTTCTTAATGGTCTGTATCTGCTGGTAATATACCTGATATTTTTATTATATTATCATTTTTATAATACTTCTTTTCAATAGCTATTTGCTTTCTTCTTTCATAATCTTCGGTTATTATTCTTTTTATTTTGTTTATATCCATACTATCACCTTTACTTTAATATTGATAACCCTTGTCCTTTTTTTACATATCTTTCTACTGCATATCTCATTGCATCCATCATATGATTAAAATCATCTATTGGTTTGTTTATTTTGTTTCCAAACTTATCTTCATCCCAAGTATAATTACTTATTTCTGTTAGAAAATTTACACATCTTGGATGTATTATTATTTCAAAATCTTGTATAAATTGTATTCCGTTATTTATGCTATCTTTGCCTTTTACTGCACTTGATATTCTTCTCAATCCTAGTCCTTGTAATTCGTCTATTGATTTTGGCTCTGCACTATCTGCTGTTATTCTTTCCTTTACATATCCCATGCAGTTTATTTGTTCATATATTGCCTTATTGCTCATTCCTTTTTGATATAATTCATCAAATACATATATCTTTTTGTTTTTTAAATCTATTGCACCACAAAATAGTGCTGTTGGGTCGTTTGTATATCCAAAATCTAACCCAAAAGCACTGTCTAAATTTCTTATTATGCTTAAGTCAAATGATTCTTCTTTCCAATTTTCATAAACTAATCCATCTACTATTCCCCAACCACCTAGTCCTGCTACCTGATATCTTCTAGGATTATTGGTCTTCATACGTTCAAATACTTTTTTATCTGCTTCGTCTAACCACTCATTGCATAAATAATTAGTTGTCATTGCTAATGTATCTTCATCTTGCGTATCAAAAAATCTTTTCTTAATCCAATGATGTTCATTCCATGGATTTAGTGTCAATGTTATTTGTTTAAATAATCCTTTTGGAACTTCTCCGTCTTATACTTTCATCTATCATGTCAAAATCAGCTTCGCTTGTTATTTCGTATGCTTCTTCTATCCATAACCAACATAAAACACCAATATCTACTGATATTGATGTTACCTTTAATGGGTCGTCTAACCCTCTAAAATATATTTTCTGTCCAGTTGGTTTATATTTCATTTCCAATGGGCTTTCTTTTATTTCCCAATATTCGTCTACCTGTAATCTATGTATCGCCCATTTTAATTCTGTAAAACAACTGTCCTTTAATGTTCTATATGTTTTTCTTATTACTAATGTATTAGCTTCTAGATGCTTCATCATATTAGATATAATCCATAATGCTGTTGTTTTAGATTTTTTGCTTGCTCTTGAACCTTTGCATACTCTGTATCTACATTTGCAATGCCAGTATTCTGCGTATCCTTTTCCAACTATACTTTGCAATGATAATTTATTTATTTCTTTATTCTGTAATGTCATCTTGTATCACCACAGGTATGCTTCCTGTTACTTCTGCTTTTTCTATTGGTTTATATCCTGCTCGGTCTAATACATCTTTAATAGCTTGCATTTTTATGTTTTCATTTTTGCTTTTCAAAAGTTTTTTTAGTTCTTGTTGTGCTTCAATTGCAAGTGAACCAAAATTTTCTTTCATTTGTCTTTGCATTTCTTCTTTAAATTCTTTATTTTTTTTCCATTCACAAATTGTCTTTTCTGTTATGTTAATTTCTTTTGCTATTTGTTTTTGTGTTTTATTCTCTACAATTATTAAATTTATACATTTTAATTGATTTTCATTTAACATTAGTTCACTTCCTTTCAATTAACATTTATTAACATTTATCTAATATTTATGTTTTATTTTTTACTTTTTATTTCTTGTTTGATTTCCAATATTATGTTATTTTGTTCTTACTCTTTTTGCCTTTCCACTTTTTTCGACACCACCTTTCTTTATTTTATGATATATTACTTTTTGTACACAAAAGAAAAGGGGTGTTTGTTTTGAAAAAAATGGGTACTATTACTATTTCTGTTTTCAAAAATGATAATAATCATACCGATTTTCGTATTGAAACAGATAGTGACGACGTTTTACCTGTATCCTATGTTATTGAAGATACTCTAAAACTTTATTAGACTGATTTATTCAGTCTTTTTTATAACCTCATAATTGGCTTTTGCTGCTTTGCTAGCCTTATTAATTGTTTATATCTTTTTTGTTCTTTGTCTTTTATATAATAACTACACTTTAGTGTTCCTGTTATGTCTTTTCTTATTTCACATAGGTTTGTACTTCTGTTTTTACAATTACTGCATAGTGTTCTTATGTATGTTTCGTAGATTGTTTCCATGAGTTTTCACCTCATTTGTAATTTATGTTAAATTGTGGTATAATTAAATCGTAACAATGTTGTTTTGTTTCAAGTCCATCGATGAAATTATCGATGGTAGAAAGGATTATTATGAAAATTCCATCATCTGACACATCTTGCGACAAATGCAAAATATCTGATATTTGTCAAGCTTCTGAATGTACAGGAGACTGCAACATATGCAAGTCACGTTGCTGTGCCTGTAATGCAGATTGCGACAAATGTCATCGTGATTGCGAAAATCGGCATTAATTCTTTCACATCTATTAGCCCCATTCTCGAAAGAGTTTGGGGCTTATCTTTTTTTATTTGGCTACGACTAATAGACTTGCACTATTATCTTCTGTTTCTAGATGTTTTACTTAAACTAAGTCATAATATATTAGAACTAACTAGGATAGTTCTGTGTAACCTATGTTAAACAATATAAAGAGAGATTTTACGAAAGAACTATATCAACACTTACCTAGTATTGTGTTGATAGCAGAACAAAAGTGGCATGATTAAAATTTTATGACCTTTAGATAACTTTTCATGCCACGTCTTTGTTCGTCCGCGAAAATTGCTTTGCAATTTTCTGTGGAACGCTTTATATTATAGGAAGTTTGGAGAACTTTCCTATAATATAACAAAAGAGCCTATCTTTTGATAAGCCCTTTGTTTATGTTTTTGTAAATTTCTGTAATCCATTTGTCATTTTTTATTGATTCTTTTTCTAACTCGTAGTATAATAAGCTTGTTCCATTTGTTTTATCTGTTTTGTATTTGATGCAAAGGAGGTGATAACATGAGTAAATGGATAAAACTATTTGTTAAAGTCTATGTGTTGACATTGATTTATAAAATCTTCAAAGGTTTTTGTGATTAATACATATAGCAAAATACTAGAGATTGCCGTCTCTAGTATTTTTTGTTCCATTTACATGAGCAATGTATTAACTATTTGTTTTTTGAATTAAGGAGGGATTGATGCATTTACTTTCTCTCTTAATTCGCTTTATATTATACTAGAGTTATTTGAAAAAATCAACACTTTTTGTTAAATTTATTCAACTTCTAGTACTATTATACCATTTTTATGTCAATTTTACAAATTTACAATTAAAAACTAGCTATAAAATAAATCTATAACTAGTTTTTTGAATTGTTTATGAAAAATTTCTCATTGTCTCTTGGGGCTAGCTGGTTTTTCTCCAGCTGAGACAATTTTACTATTGTTATTATATCATATATATAAAGTAATTAATATAGAAAAATCAGGTAAAAAATAGGTAATTTATAACTTTAATATCTTTTTAGTAGCTTTTTCAATTATTTTTTTTATAGTTTCCCAACTTCTAGTTTGATTATATAACTGAAAATATAGTTTATTTCCTATTTCTTCATAACTTCTATTGTCAATATAATATGCTGATAATAATTCTCTTTCTTTTGAATATAGTCCCTCTAATCTATCTTCAACTGCTTCTACTTTTTCTCTCAATTCTTTTACTTCTTTTTCTAGCTTTTCTATTTCTGCTTTTAATTCTATTCGCTTTGTATCGTTTTCTTCTATCTTGCTTAACACCTTGTTACTTATTTTATTCTTGCTATGTATATCTTGATTTTCTCCATATGTACTCGTTGTGTTGGTATCTATATTATCACATGCTTTTAACTTTATTCTAGCTGATTTTAGTTCCTTTAACTTTATATTTAATCTAGCTTTATTTTGCTTATAGTCTTTAAGTAATTCTATTAATTCTTCCTTTGTCATAGGCTTCCTCCTAGCTTTTCAAAACATATTCTTTTATACTATTTTCTACTTCTAGTATTTTAATGTCAGTTCTATAAAATTTGCATTTTTTATTTTTACATTCTAAGTTATTTAGACTATAACAACTTTTGTGTCCATTTCTTTCTATGTAAGCAAAACAGTCCTTATTAGTCATATCGCCTAATTTGTCTACTATTATTAGTTTGACATTGTCTATGAATGTTCTTTCTCCAATTTGTTCGGCTTCTTTTTTAGTTATTTGTATTTCTTCTATTGTTTTACATTCCATTAATTCTCTTGTTCGTATTCTTTTTCTTATCTTATCAATTATTTTTTTACTTAATTTTTCTGTCATTTGTTATCACTCCCTTTCTTTACATATTTTATAAATATAATAAGCGAATGTAATTAATATTGCTCCTAATCCTATTCCTGTCATTAATAGCATAAATGCTCCTGCTATATCTAATATTTCCATTCTACTTTTCCTCTCTTTTTTTACTTAGTTTGTTGTATCTATCTGATAAATAAGTATCTACAAAACCCAGCCCTTTTAAATCAATAACATTTTCTATATGTCTTATATTTATCAAGCATTGACCTACTACATCTTTTTCTGTTTTATAATCTGTTCCATATGTTAGTTGTGTATTGTTCATCTTTCTACCTCTTTTCTTTTAAATATTTATAAATTATCTTTTCTACATAAGCTAAAGCTTCGTAGTTGCTTATAAATCTTCCTGCATGTCTGTTTCTTAATTCTGCTCTTACGTTCTTTATTTGCATATTGTATTGTCTTTTATATGTCTTTGCTAAATATTCTTTACTTAAGCCTCTTTTCCAAAGTTCTATTATTTCTTTTTCTTGCATACTATACCTCTCTTTAAATGTAGTATGCTCTTTAATTAATTTTAAATTCCTAGCATTTTGCTAATATCATAGATATGATTGATTTTACTATATTTGCTTTCTCCTTTTATTTTTTATTTATTGCTAATTATTGCTAAATTTGTGGTATATGCTCCATATTTTGAGCTATCATATCTTTTGATAATCTATCTTTTCCTTTTTGTGTTATTTGATAAACTGCTTGTTTACAGTTTGTTTTCTTATCTAATTTTTTTCCTACTATACATACCTCTCTTTTTTCAAGCAAACCTGTCAATCTAGGTCTTACATGATTAAAATCAAGGTCATCTACATATTTTCTATCTACCATATATTTTGTTATTTGCTTTGGTGTTAACTCTGTATACATGGTCAATATGCTTAATACTTGTATTTCTCTTTTTTCTTTGTCAACCTTTTTATTTGCTTCTTTTCTTGTTTCTTGACTTATTTTATTCATTTGCTTTCACTCTCCTTGTAATTGATTATTCCTTGTGCTATTAATTTTAATATTTTTGCTTTATTTTGGTTATCAAAACTTAATAATTGTTTTTCGTTTATTTCTAGCATATCTCAAACCCTCCTAAAACTTCATTTTCTGTTACTATTTGTTCCTTTTCAATTTCTATTAATGTTTTCTCTAATTGTTTTTTAAAATCCATTATTGTATTTATGTATTTGTCAAATTCATTTGGATGTGCCTCAATGTAATTGCACCCATTGTAGTAGCGATTTAAAATATAGTTGTAGTTCATTTTTAGTTCTTGTATTACCAAGGCAATTCCTCCTTTTTGAATTTTTCCTTTTCTACTTCTTCTGATGTCATTTTGTCACTTTCTATATATGTTTTTATTTCTTTCAAGTATTTTAGTCCAACCATTCCACAACGTTCACCTTTTGTTTTTAAAACTTCTAAGACTGTGTCTACATTTTCTATGTTGTACTTTTCTTTTAGTAGTTCTTTCTGTAATTTTTCATAGTCTTTACAGTCCTTTTGAATTGTATCTACTCTTAAAATTGATATTATGTTGTAAGCTTTATTTACTATGTTCGAACTTCCTGCAATGTCATATAAACTCAGCCTAGTTTGAAATCTCTCTATTTTCTTTGGGTGGGCTACAAGATGTATATGTACTTTTCTATTTATTGCAAATGTCCTAAGCTTTTCCATTACTCTTGTTTGTTCTTGAAACACATTGTCTATTCTCATGTCTATTTGCATAAAATTGTCTAGGAAAAATACTCTTATTTTTTCTTTTTGCCTTATTTCCTCCATTGCTTTTAATAATGTGTCTATATCTTTTTTTGTTTCGTTGTTATATATAAAAATTTTATTTCCATAGATTTTATCAAGTAAAGTTACTTTTTCCTCTGTTACAAATGTGTCATATACACAACTGTTTTTGTATTGTTTTTTTATTAGGTCTATTGGCTTTACTGTTTGTATATATAAATTATTTTTGAAGTCTTCTTTTGTTTGCTCTCCATTAAAAAAAAATATTCTTTCTCCTTGTTGTATTGTATTTTTTGCAAGCATTGTCATCACTGTTGTTTTTCCTGCATTTGTAAAGCCTGTCCAAATTGTTACACAACCCATTTCAAACCCTTTTGTGTTGTAGTCTAATTCTCTTATTTGTGATAAAACCCTATCTTTTGGAACGGTATTGTATTTATAATCATCTAGTCTGTAAAATAATGGTTTGCTTTCCATTCTTTAGTACCTCCTTTTTAGTATCTCTTAATCTTTTGCATTTGCTCAAACCTCACTTCTAGCTTTACTTGTTTATCATATAAAATTTTTAATGTTTCAAAATAGCTTGTTTTTTCAAAGATTTTTAATAGTTTTTGGTTTTCTTGTAATTTGTCACATAACTTTTGCATTTTGCTATTAAATAATATTTTTTGTTTTTCTCTTTGCTCTCTTTCCATTTCTCTTTTGGCTTTTAATTTATGTATTGTTTGTCTATCTTCTTTTTGACTTAGAATTGGCAATCCAAAATCATTACACAATATTTTTAGTGCATTGTAATTGTCTGTGTTGAAATACTTGACTACAAAACTTATTATGTCGTAATGTTCACTACTTCCAAAATCGTGTATTCCTTTTTCTGAAACATAAAAGCTTGCTGTTTTTTCGCTTCTGAATGGGCTTATATACCAAGAACCTTTACTAGTTCTTTTATGTGGTAATCCAAGATAGCGTTCTACAACCTCTCCCCCTTTTAAAAGGCTTTTTATTTCTGCAAATTTATTCATTTTTACTCCATTATTTTTTTTAATATATCTTCTGTTGCTAAAATTGCAAAACTAAGATTTTTATTTTTCTTATATTCTTCGACTTGTTTTATTATTTCTCTATCATTATATTTTTCTTTTAATTTGTCATAATTTTTAATTGTTTTTTCTAGGTTTCCGCTTCTTAAATCACAAATTTGTTCTATTTTCCATATTTGCATTATTTTTGTTTCTATTTCTTTTTCTTCTCTAGATTTATAAATGTTTTTCATTTCTTCTACTATTTCTGCTATTGTTGGAATATATTTATTTTTTGCAACTCTTTTTTTTGTTGCTTTTATGAAATCTTCGTTTGCTTTTTTATAATCAAATTCTATTGTTTCGAATACTTCTTTCCAAGCTTTTATCATTTCTTCCATTTTTTTGTAATCTTCTATTCTTTTATTAAATTCTTGATAAACATTACAATATATCTTAAATACTTTTAAAATATTTTCTTCTTTAATTTTCATTTTTTAATTTCTCCTCCATTCTTTTAAACATATCATCTATATTATTTTTTGTATCATTATCATTGTATTTGCCTTCAAGTATAGAAATTGCTTTATCTGTCCTCATAATAAAGTCAAAATCTGCTTTCCATTTTCTTTCATTATTCCCTGTTAAAAAGCTATTGTTGTTAGCTCTTTTACATATTTGTATTAATTGTTCTTCTGTAAATTCTTTATAAAAATTATTAATTGCTTTTTTTCTTTTTTCTGTTAATTTTTGAATTTGTGGAAGGTTAGGGCAATTGAAATTATATATTTCAATTGTTTTATTGTATTTTTTATCTTTCTCTTGATTTATTTTTCCTGTCTTTTCTATATTATCTTTTAATGTCTTGTCTTTATCTTGTCTTATTCTATATATGTCTACGCTATTGACTACTGTTTTTACTCCGCTTTTTACTACTATTTATACTACTGTTTATACTACTATTTATACTTTCAAAATTGACAGTACAAATTTTGTATTTATTAGGATTTCCCTTTTTTCCTTTTTGATATTCAAGTAATCCACAATTTATTAATTTATCTCTATAACATATAAACGTTGCTTCTCGTTTTATGTCTAAGATTGCCATTAATCTGTAGTTATCTACTGTAATCCATTCACTCCACCCAGCTTTATTGAATAATGATATTAATTTGTACCATAACAATTGAGCTGAACTTGGTAAATAATTAGTTTCGAGCCACTTTTCAAAAGCATTAATTAATTCAATATATGTCATTTTTACCTCCACTTCATAAATAATTCATTCCAAAAATTTGTCTAAATTTTTCTTGACTTTCTTTTTCTTCAAACTTTGTTTGTGCTAATTGTTTTAAGTATGTATCTAAATTTTTACCATCTTTACCATGCACCCCCCTTGTCCCTCTATGATGTTCAAAACATAAATATACTTTTAGTCCATATTTTTCACTTAATTTTCTATTTGCTGTTCCAAAAAATATATGATGTTCTTCTACATTACGATTATTACAAATAATACATTGCTTTTTGTTTTGTATTATAGATTTACTCATTTCTTATTCCACTCCTTTAATAAGCTTTCTATTTCTGCTTTTGGTTTTGTTTCAATTCCTAACTGCTTACATTCTTGCACTATTAATTCAATCAATTTTGACATTTCAGCCATATCGTAACTGCTCGAACCATAATATGTAACTACATTTGTATAACCGTTCAAATTTGCTTTTCATCGTTTCTGTTATCCAGCCAATTCCGTTTTTACTCCATGCTTGTCTAAATCTTTCTACTGCTTCATTTTTTATTGGTACTATTTCATAACTTCCAATGTTTTTTATTAAGTCTCTATAAATATCTTCTTTTGGTATATTTAATTTGTCTTGCAATTCTCCTAACAATTTCCATGCATAAGCATTGCTGTCTAATGACCTTTTCTTGAAAAATTGTTTTATTGCTATTGTTAATTTTTTAAGTTTAGATAATTTTTCTATGTTTTCTAAATCTTTTATATCTAGTAAAAGTGTTACTATTGCTTTTCCTGTTTCCCAGTCTTTATTAAAATTAGTTATTATTCCTGTTACTTGCATACTTATCTCCTAAAATGGTGGTCTTCACTTGCCCAATATTTTCGTCGTTTTCTATAAATAACTCTTTTTCTTTCACTTGACTTTCCTTTCTATTTCATGCTATAATTAGCATGAAATCATATATTTATGTGTTTTTTTGAACTAGTATGTTTTGCTGACGTCTAGTTCTTTTATAATGTTTATGTTTTCTTTTCTTAGTTCATTAAAAATTACATTTCTACGTTGCGTTTTACTTTTTTCATCTATTCCGCTTCTTTCTATTTCTTCAAGTTGTCTTAGTTTAGCTATTGTATATTGACTTATTAATCTTGCGTGTGTTATTTTTATCTCTAAGTCGCTTATGTCTTCTCTATTTAGTTTGTTTTCTTCATATAGTTCTTCGTTTTCTTTTTGTAATTGTCGATTTTTTATTATTAGTTGTAATCTTTTAAACATTTCTCTCATCTCCTTTCCTTGTAAAATTGTGTATAATTCTATTTTCCATTTTGCTTGTCCTTATCTAATGCTAGATATATACTGCAAATACATAGCATTGCGTATGCTAAACTAAACATGTTATTTTCCTCCTTTTCTTTAGTTTTAGCTCTTAAACTACCCTATTTAACACTCTGTTTGCTCTAATCTTTTCGTAATCAACATTTATTGTTTTACAACTTCTTTTCTTTTTTATTGGATAAATTTCAATTAATTCTTTCTGCTGTTCTTGTTTTAATTTTTCTTCAAATTCTTCAATGTCTTTTAAATCAAAACGGTATTTGTTTCCTATTTTGATAAATTTAAGCCCCATTTTTGCAAATTTAACCGTTATTGTTCTTGTATCTTTTATTTGAAATCTATCTTTTACTTGTTCTATTGTTAGCCATTGCATTTTATACCTCCTATATTTTTATTTTTGCTTTATTCAATTGTTCAATTAGATAATTAATTTCTTGTATGGTTAATCCATTTGTTAATTCTAAAATTTGTTGAACTCTATCTTTATTAGTTATAATTATTCCGTTATGTTCTAAATACCCACATATCTGCATAAGTTCTTGGTATGTTGTTATTCCCTTTGAAGCTTTTGCTAATCTCCTTAGTATCTTGGCAGATGGAGGAACACATATTTTTTTATTAATGTACTTTGATATATATGTCCTATTTATATTAGCCATTTTGGCAAAACTTCTCTGATTAGGATATTTACTGTATATTTCAGTTAATATCATAGAAAAAAATTCCTTATTAAATTTTGTTAAATCTTCCATTTGCCCCCCTCTTTCTTCTATTAATGTTTTTTATTCATATAAACACATATCACTGCATAAAAGTGCATTTTGTATCATTTAAAGATACTTTTTAATTAAAAAAAATTTCATCTACTTCAACAGGGTTTAAATTATATCTACACTTTATTTTAAAAATTTCACCTTGTGTAAATTCAGCTCCGTTTATATTTATTAAGCTTAGCAGAAACAGTTTGATACGATACGCCTAGTGCTTTTCCCAAAGTTGTGTTAGTATCTCTATATAAAACCATTTTTGATTTTAATAACGTTGTATTCATTTTTTCCCTCCTTTCTTTTGTATCTTTTTGAGATATTTTTTATGATATAATAATTTTTATTCTCTGTCAAGACTTTTTCGAAAAAAATATAATTTTTAAGATACTTTTTCAAATAAAGCTTGATTTTCCAAGCAATCAATGATAAAATAAAGATACCTATTAGGAGGTATTATCTATGAATATGGGAGAAAGAATAAAACAATTAAGAAAACAAAAAGGGTTGACCCAAGAAGAATTAGGAAAGTATATTGGTGTAAAAAAAGCTGCCATTATGAAATATGAAAAAGGGAATGTTAAGAATATGAAAAGGTCTTCTATTGAAACTCTTTCTAAATTATTTGGTGTCACTCCGTCTTATTTAATGTGCTTAGATGATGATGATACAAAAATTAAGCAATACTATATGTGCCCAGTATATCGGTCAAATCTCAGCAGGACAACCTAACTGGGAAGAAGAAAACATTAAAGGAAGAATACCACTAGACACTAGCTTAATGGGCATAGTAAATCCAAAAGAGCATTTTTTCTTACAAGTAAATGAAGAAAGTATGAACAAAATAGTGAAAAATGGTGCTTTTGCTCTAATACATAAACAAGATAATATAGACAATGAAGAAATAGCAGTCATCATAGTTGGTACTTCTAATGCTATATTAAGAAAAATCATAAAACAAGACAACTTAATTATATTAATGCCAGAATCAGAAGATAAAAGTTTTGAAACAAAAGCCTATGATAAAAGTTCTGTTAAAATATTAGGTAAGTACATAGGAAAAATGGAGATAAATAAGTAAGGAGAAATAATGGAAGAAAATAATGATATTGAAATGAAAAACAACGCTATTATACATAAAGATAAATCATTAAATAGATTAGATCTATCTTTTCTTAAGCATATAGATTTAAAAGAATATAAAATAAGCAATTTATTGGCTTATTGGATTAACGATTTTGCCAATTATCATGATGAAGAAAAAAAATTTGATAGTTCGAAAATTATTTCTTTTAAACGAGGAAGTATTATAAAAGCTAACTTAGGTTTTAACATTGGTCATGAACTTGGAGGATTACATTATTGTATTGTCTTAGATAAATTTGATAATCCTAAAAATGGAACTTTAAATGTTATTCCTCTAACCTCGAAGAAAAATAAAAAATATCCTTTATCCTCGCTAGACTTAGGAAATGAAATTTATGATGCTCTTAACAAAGTATATTCAAAAGAAATTGACATTTTATCAACTAAATATTCTGACATATGGAGTTTACCTGCTGAAAAGGTTAAACAATTTACCTATGATTTCGAATATGTTAAAAAAATGAAAAACGAAATATCAAAAATGAAAATAGGAAGTATTGCCCTTATTAATCAAATCACAACAATAAGTAAACAACGCATATTTGATGATGACATATTAAGAAAAGTACGTTTATCTAACAATAGTCTTGATTTATTAGATAAGCAAATTATAAAAACATTCACAAAATAAAGGAGAACTGCAATGAGTTCTCCAAAGTCTTCTGACGCCCGACTACTTTAAAGTAGTGGGAAAGTTAAATAAATTATAACAGATATTATTTAACTTGTCAAATATTTGACCTTAACATTATATGAAAAAAATATTAAATTTATTCAAAAAAAGGAGGTAATTATATGGCTGGAACAAAACGTAAAAGAGGAAAAAATAGTTATTTCTTAGAATATATGTATGATGGCGAAAGGTATTCGCAAACAGTAAAAGCTAGTTCACTTTCTGAAGCTGACAGAAAACTAGCTTTATTTGTAGCAGAAGTAGAAAAAGGAAATTACTGTAATCAAGGCAATATTACTTTTACTGAAATGGCTCAAATGTTTTTAGACAAATATGCCAAAAACATTTTATCAGATACTACTGTTATAAATTATAAATGCCAACTAAATAAATATATTTTGGATGAAATTGGCACTCTTAAATTATCTAGCCTTAAAAAACTTCATATTCAAGATTTAGCTAATAAATTATGCGAGGAATATAATTGTCGTCTAAAACTATAAAAAACTATATAAACTTAATTTCAGCAATATTAGGTAAAGCAATTGAATGGGAATTTATAAATATTAATGTTGCCAATAATATAAGCATACCCAAAAATTACAGCAAACCTAAAAAAGAACAAGAAATTTACAATAATGAAGAAATTAAATTATTATTCAATGCTTTAGAAAATGAAAAAGAACCTTTTAAAACTATGGTATACATTTCTTTTTATACTGGTGCTAGACGTGGTGAAGTATTAGCTTTAAGATGGAAAGACATTGATTTCGAAAATAACATTATACACATAATTCAAAATAAAATCAGAAAAGTCGATGGCACAAAAATAAAAGAAACTAAAAATAAACGTTCAAGAAGTTTTGTAGCTCCTCAAATTTTAATGACAAAAATAAAAGAAATATATAATAATCAAAATGAAAATGATTTACTTTTTGATTACTATCCAGCAACTTATACTAGAATGTGGCAAGATTTTACAAAAAGGAACAATTTAAAATATATTACTTTACATGATTTAAGACATACAAACGGAAGTATCCTAGCTTCTAAAGGTGTAGATATTGTAACTATTGCTAAAAGATTAGGTCACCTTCCTGCTACTGCTTCTGCTTATTATTTACATGCTGTATCAGAAGAAGATAAAAAAGCAAGTGAAAAATTAAATAACTTGTTTTAATTTTTAAATAAATTACGTCAATTAGGAAAATCTACATATACATAATCGTTATAACCCCTTGTTTTGTTGGAGCGAGTGACGGGAATCGAACCCGTGCTATCAGGTCGGAAGCATGACATTCTACCACTAAATTACACTCGCATTTTGATTGTATAAAATGCTATCTGTTATTATTACAATTGCATTATAATGGGGTTGAATACCTTAAATTGTTAAGTATATCAAATTTTTTGTCGTTGGTGGAGATGAGGAGATTTGAACTCCTGTCCATAATACTTTCCACATAGACTTCTACAAGTTTAGTTTATCTTTTTTATTCATCTAACTTTCACCGATAAACAGGTTAAAATTAAATATAGCTTTTTAATTTACCCACTACTTTAAAAGCAAAAGTAGCTTTGTTTCCCACATATACTTGACACTTTAACTAAAATCTATGGGTAATCTTAGTAAAGTGTAGCTGCAATTAGGCAGCTAATGCTAATTCGTTATTATCAGCGTTTATATTTAAATTTCCCGTTTATTTAAGTGGCCAACGAGAATCCACTACTTGCTATCTATACTTCTAGTAATATGTCGAAACCATTACATCCCCATATGCTTATTTATTATACTATATTTATTATATTTTATCAATATTTTCTTTTAAAATTCATATACTTGTTTTAGGTAATTAGTGTGAAAAAATTTTTTTATATTAATGTAAATCTATTTCCCTCAAAATATAAGATTTTTGAGATACTAAAGAAAATTGCTTTGCAATTTTCGCGGGCGAACAAAGACGATACATGAAAGTTATCTAAAATGTCATAAAATCTTAATCATGCCTCTTTTGTTTTTTTTACAATTTGTATGCGATTTTTATTAAGATATTTTAAATTAAATTACTTTAATGGAGGTTTTTTATGAGTATTGTTTTTACAAATGTTTCTTATAACTCAAATCTATTAAGACAAAATTTAAATATGCTTTTAAGAGCTTACCCCTTTTTAAATGTACAAAATGTAGGTACTAGTGTATTAGGAAAACCAATTTATGTAGTTAAATTAGGACGTGGAACAAAAAAAGTTTTTTATTCTGCTTCTATACATGCCAATGAATGGATTACTACTCCTGTTTTAATGAAGTTTATTGAAGATTATTGTATATCCTATGTTAATCGTTCTTCTCTTTATGGATATTCTATTAGAAATCTTTTTAACTCTGCTTCTATTTATATAATGCCAATGGTAAATCCAGATGGCGTTGGCTTAACTTTCATTGGATTATTTTTCTTATACTAACAATTTCTTTAGTTTTTAATTATCTTTTCTTTTTATTAAATAAATATTTTTTGTTATTTTACTTAATTATTTATAAATTTTTCATATTGTCCATCTTTATATATAAATAAATCTCCTTCTTTGCTATCCTTTAGGAATTCTTTAGGAAATTCTATTTCCTCTACTCCTTCATTGCTACAATTTGTAATATCCAATAACCAAGCTCTATCACCATCATTCTCTGACATTTCATAAATATGCCCCTCTATTCTTTTGCTTTGTAAAAACTTTGTCTGTTCTTTTAACAATTCATCTTTCATATTAAATATTTCTTCTGTAATCTCTTTTGTTGTCTCTTCATCTAAAATATATCTATCTCCAAATTTTCTTAATACACTTCCTATTCTTGATCCATTAGGCAAATTATCTTTACTTGCTTCTATAATAGTATGGCTTTTTCCTTCTTCACAAATGCATAAATTATAGCTATCTGTCATTTTAGAATTCTTACTATAAATGTAATACATTTGCCCTTTATTTAATGTTTGTTTTGCATAATTATTTAAAATATTACCTCTTTGTGTTAGCATTTTATCTCTATATTTAACAATTATTTTGTTTCCATTATGAGTAGGATTAACCAATGGTATGTCCTCCTTTTCAATATTCATATGACTATTGTTTGATATATTATTTTCTAAATAGTTTTGTAACTCTTTTATAAAATTTTGAACAAATTTATTATTTTTAACATCATTAACTATGTTATTTATTAAATCTAGATTCAATAAACATCACTCTCCTGTTTAAATTTTGTTTTTTGGAAAATCTACTATTGAAATATAGTAGAAAAGATTTAAATTTAGAGTGATTATACATTTTTTTACATAATTTGTCAACTAATTACTAAATAATTCTCCTGTTTTATAATCTATATTAGCACCTGGTTGCACATTATAAACAAAAACATTAAAAGATAGTTTTCCGTTATCTTCTACTGAATATGCTTCCATTTGCACTCCACTTGCTAGAAGATTCTCTTCCTTAAAAATGGGTGTAACTCTATATAAAACATGATTATCTATATTTTTATTAATATAGTCATATACTAATCTTTCAATTGGTAACATTCCTTGTATGTTAAAATATCTTGTCCCTGTAATTAAATTTTGCTTATTTGCATCTTCATCTGATAAACTATGTGCTATCAAATGACATCTATTATACAAATATTCTCCATTAAATTTTGTTTGTTTCCATCCAGTTGGATGTACAGAACTAATATTTCCTCTTTCATCATCTTTTGGTGGCATTATTTCTTTACATACATTTGTATAAGCTACTCCACATCTTCCTAAATAATCTAATTCACTATAATTTTCAAAAGGTAGCGTCGTATAATCATCTTGCTTAAAATATGGTTTATTATCATTAATTTTTACACATATTTCACCATCATATTCTGGCATATTTTCTAAATTAGAATATGTAGTTTCAATTGCAATGTTGGCATTACTTTCTCTATCTTTTAGTTCATAATCAATTTCTTCAGACAAATATCTTAATGTAATTATAATTATAAAAATTATTAAAGTAGCTATTAGTTGCTTTGTACTTATATTTTTATTACTTTTATTATTTTTCTTTTTACTCATTTATTTAAATTCCTTTTTTAAGTCATTATATCATATGCATTAAAAAGCAACAATATTTTTTCTAATGTTTATAAATTTGCTAGTTACAGTTCACTGGCACTCGTATATTTTTTAATGTTCTAGTTTTTCATCTATATATTCTTTCATGCAATTTAATTTACTAAATTCAAAATGAATGTAAACATTTTTGTTTTCATCAATTTCTATCTTATCTATTAATTGATAAATTGATTTTTTTGATGTTGTATTTAAAAACTCATCAATTAATTTGTTAATTTGCTTTTCTGAAACTTTATTTTGTTTTTCTTTCATATTTATTATTAATTTCTTGATTTCATTTTTCTGATTAATTAATGAATCTCTTTCACTTATTATTTTATTCGTATATCTAAAATAATCCTCTTCTGAAATAACATGATTTATCTTATCAAAATAGATACTTTCAATTTGACTTAAAATATTAGTCATTTTATTATCTATTGCTTTCATTTCCTTTTGATATTTTGAAATACTACTATTTTTATTGTTTTTATATTCTTTGTAAACTTTCTTTAGATTTTCTTTATCTGTATATAAGTTTAAAAATTCTTTTAAATATGCTAATATTTCTCTTTCGAATTTATTATAATTTAAGTGTTGTGATGGGCAAATTCCTTTTTTTGAATTTCTACAAGTTATGTATGGAATTGGTTTTTTAATTTCTTTACCATTTGCAGTAAGCTTTGCTCCTACTTCTAAATTGCTGTGGCAAGTCTTACATTTTATTAATCCTCTAAATAAATACTCGTGCTTATTTTTCCTATTTATACTCTTCTTATTTAATAAAAATTGTACCTTTTCAAAATCTTCCTTACTTATAATAGGCTCATGTGTATTTTCTGTTATGATATATTCTTCTTTTGGCATTTTGATTCTTTTCTTTGATTTATAAGAAAGATTTACTCTTTTATTAGATACAGTTGTCCCTATGTAAGCCATATTTGATAATATATTTAAAATGGTAACACTGTTCCACTTTTTTATTTCTACTTGCTTTTTTGCATATCCACTAGGTGATTGAATATTTTTTTTATTCAAATAGTCTCTTACCACATAAACACTATTTCCATTTAGATACATATTAAAAATATCCTTAACAATATAGCTTGTATTTTCATCAATTACTAAATGATTTTTTTGTAGTTTGTCTTTTTGATAGCCATAGGGTGCAACTGTACACATATATTCCCCTTTTATTTGCTTTTCCTTTATAACACTTCTTACCTTTTTGGAAATATCCTTTGCATACATATCATTTAATATAGATTTAAATGGTGTTATATCATTACAGGAACTATCTTTGAATGTATCGATTCCATCATTTATAGCAACATATCTTACATTGTGTTCGGGAAAATATTTTTCTATATATTGTCCTGTTTGTATGTATTCTCTCCCAAGCCTTGATAAATCTTTTGTTATTACCATGTTAATTCTTTGTTTTTCTATATCTGCTATCATTCTTTGAAAACCAGCTCTTTCAAATGTTGTCCCAGATATTCCATCATCTACATATTCATCTATAAATTGCAAATGATTTTCTTTAATATATCTCCTTATGATGTCTCTTTGATTTCCAATACTTTCACTTTCTCCTCTATCTCCATCATCACGAGAAAGTCTTATATAGATTGCTACTTTAAAAGTTTGATTATTGTTATTGCTAAAGATCATTTTCGCCTCCTATTCTTTAGCAATCATCTGCTAAAAAATATTATATCAAGCACAGTTATATTTTACAATTTCAAAAAAAATATTTTTCTTTTTCTCGTATAAATTCTATAAATGCTTTTTGTAAAACTGTTTGAAAGTCTATATCTTCTTTAAATACACAATAAATTTGTAAATTGTTTTCTTGATCGCTCAAATTTACTCATTCCCTTCAGTTATTTTTCTAATAAATAATATGATAAATCTATGTTTGAAATTACCGAACTTTTTTTGTTTTTTGTACTGTTTTTATAGACAACTACTACTAATCGTTATCTAATAACTATATCATTTCTTGAAAGGATATCTTACGGGAAGGAGGTTCAACTATGACAAATGCTGACTTAATGTGGCATTTGATTGAAAATTTAATACAAAAAGAAAAAGAATTAACTCAAGCACTTGAGAAAATTCAAAATAACAACAAATCGAATATCCAAAAACAAGATGAGGCTTAGTTAGCCGATTAAGAAAACATAGCACTATTACTATTTAGCTATGTTTTCTTTTTTTTATTTATATTTTATTATTAATTATATTTTTATATTAAAAAAAGAACCAAGTGCTATCACACACCTAGTTCGATTCAACCATGACATTTTTTAACTTAAGTAAAATATAGTATACTACTATTTTTAGTATATGTCAAATCATTTTTGAATATTCGAGCAAATTTTTGTTTTCAGTTTTTATATTTAGTTCAAAATCTGTTTATCCTATTTTTACATAGTTGTAGAATTGTAAATTACAAGCCATTCCTTTTCTTTCATATGAATATCTAAATACAATAAAAGCTTTTCCTATTTCTTCTAAGTTTAATTCGAAATCTTCCTTTTTTATATTTCCACTTTTATGTAATTTCTTTATATTATTTTTATATATACACCCTATTTTTTAACTTTTTGCCCTTACATGTTTTATACACTTTCATATCTTTTTATTTCCACTTTAAACTGTATCTATCATTTTTATTCACAGATGATTGCTAATTTCTACTCCTATGAAAATTAATCCGACTGGCGTTGACTTAGTTACTGGTACTATACAAATTAGTTCTCCTAGTTATCAAAAAGCCTTGCATATAGCAAATAATTTTCCAGAAATCCCTTTTACAAATGGTTGGAAAGCAAATCTGAATGGTGTGGATTTGAATTTGCAATTTCCTGCTGGTTGGGAAAATGCGAAAGAAATAAAATATAGTCAAGGTTTTACACGGTCCTAGTCCACGAAACTTTGTTGGTTATGGTCCTTTAACAGAACCTGAAGCTTTAGCAATTTATAACTTTACACTTTCACATGATTTTAGATTAGTAATTAGCTATCATACACAAGGTCAAGAAATTTATTGGCAATTCCAAGATTTTAATCCACCAAACAGTCTATCTATTGGAGAACAATTTGCAAGTTCTAGTGGCTATCTTTTAGCCCAAACTCCATACAATTCTAGTTTTGCTGGATTCAAAGATTGGTTTATTCAAAATTATAACCGCCCTGGTTATACTATTGAAGCAGGATTAGGCGAAAATCCTCTTCCAATTTCTCAATTTGATGAAATTTATCAAGACAACTTAGGTATTCTAGTTTTAGGTGCTGTTCTATAATATACACATTTTATACAATTAAACATAGAGCTGATAATACTTTTTTAAAGTATTATCAGCCCCATTATCTTATTATCTATCTTATAATTGTTCTTTTTTCGTCTGCACCAACACCAATGTATTTAACTTTTACACCTGTGTAATCTTCAATAAATTTAATATACTCTTGTGCCTCCTTAGGAAGTTCTTCAAAAGTATTTGCTCCATCTGTGTTCCATCCACCTTTAAGTTCTTCATAAACTGCTTCACAATTTTCTTTATCTATTGGAACATGTTTTATAATTTCTCCTTTATATTTATAACCTACACATACATTAATTTTATCTAGTTTTCCCATTGTGTCCATATGGTTTATACATAAAGAAGTTAATCCACTTGTGTTTTTAGTATGTTTTATCATAACTAGATCTAGCCAACCTATTCTTCTTGGTCTTCCTGTTGTTGTACCATATTCATGACCCCAGTCACGTATACTATCTCCTGTTTTATTAAGTTGTTCTGTAATAAATGGTCCATTTCCAACTCTTGATGTATATGCTTTAATAACCCCTATTACTTCTTTTATTAAAGTTGGACCTATTCCTGCCCCTGATGCTGTACCACTGCTGTTTGGATTAGAAGATGTTGTCATTGGATAATCTCCATGGTCATTATCTAACCAAAAAGATTGTGCCCCCTCAATAATAATTAACTCATCTTTTTCAATTGCTTTATCTAAAATAGGATGGATGTCTGTAATAAATTCTTGAAGTTTTCCTTTATATTCCATACAATAATCATATTCTTCTTGTACTGTAATTATAGGGAATTTTTCTTCATTATAAACATTTTTTTCTATTAATTTATTAGCTTCTGCTACTAAAACATTATATACTTTTAAATTCTCTTCTATTTTTTCTTTTAATTTAGATGGCTCTAAAAATAAATCGTGCATTCTCAAATTAGTACGTCTAGCTTTCTCCTCATAAGTTGTTCCAACTCCTCTACCTGTCGTTCCAACTTTTTCTGATTTTAACATTTCATATAATCTGTCTAGTTGCTTATGATGTGGAAAAGTAATATGTGTCCTTTCACTAACAACAAAATTATCTCTTTCTACTTTTACTCCCTCATTTTTCATTTGTTCTATTTCTTCTGCTAAAATTTTAAGGTCTGCAACCACTCCTGGTCCTACTACTGAAAGTACTTCTGGTCTAATAATTGATGATGGTAATAAGTGCATTGCATATTTTTTACCATTTGCAACTACTGTATGCCCTGCATTACTTCCTCCTGTTGCTCTAATTACAATTGATGCATTTTTTGCTTCATAATGTACAGCTCTTCCTTTTCCTTCGTCTCCATATTGAAGACCCACAATCATTTTTACTGCCATGTTTTTTCTCCTTTTTTAGGATTTGGGGACCGTCCCCAAATCCTACTTTTTCAATTTTACACGCAGATTATATCACTCTAAATAATTGATGTCAATTATTTTCGACAAAAAATGAGACAAGTGGGACAGGTCTATTTGTCTCAAAATTAGTTTATGAGACAAATGAGACCTGTCCCTACTGTCTCATTTTAATTAACATACTTATTAAGTGGTTGAATTTTATAATTTAATTCTCCAATTTCTTCTGTTGGTACATATCCAGGTTTTGAATTTATAACATCTGGTATTCTATTTACAACAGAAGCACAAGTTAATTCAACTGTTGCAGGTCTATTTATTACTAAGGTTGTCTCTGGCTCTCCAATTACTGTCCACTCATTTTTATCAAAATCATCTTTTGAATAAACCTTACCTATACATTCACTTTCTATTGTGATTCCCTCTTCGGTTTGTGTTGTAACAACAGCACTCATTCCTGTTGCCATTCCTGATTTTACTGTCATTCCTAAAGTTGAAGATTCAATGTCTTCTGTATGTGTTTGTGGTACTGTTTTTTGTGTTTGACTTTTAACTGTTAATCCTAGTTTTGCACATAACCACCCATTTACATTCCACATATAAGATGGTAAATATTCTCCTTTATCTATCATACCTTGTCTTTCTTCATCTGATATACGGTCAACTGATGCTACTTGTTTGTCAAATTCTTCTAAAGAAAGCCCTGCCCCATGTGCTTTTGCTAAAGCTATTCCATAGTCTTCTACATTGTAACTAGAACTTCCTTTTATTTTTTTTATAGTTTGTGTAGAACCTGCTATACTAGAAATTAGTTGCCCCCAATAGATGTCTTGATATCCACTTCCTGTAATTGTACATCCTGTTTGTTTTGCCATATCATCTATTTTTTTAGTTACACTTGGATTAGAATTCATTGGATAAAATGCTTCTTCACAAGTTGTAATTGCATTTACTCCTAATTTTGCACATAACATTAATGCATCTTCTACATCACTAATTAAGCTCATTGTTGTAACAATTGCAACATCTGGATTTGTTTCTTTCATCATGTTTTCTGCTTCTTCTATTGAAACAACTTTTACTCCTTTATTTTCAGTTCCCATTATTTCTCCAATGTCTTTTCCAATTACATCTGGATTAACATCAATTGCTCCTACTATTTCAGCTCCTTTTTCATAAACATATCTCATTGTGTATACACTCATTTTTCCAGCTCCATATTGAACCACTTTAATTTTTCTATCCATATATACCTCCTATCGAGCAATTTTATGCTCTTTTAATTTATTTAGATTATACACTAATTTTAGAAAAATATACAACTATTATATTGTGAATTTTTTATGGAATGTATCTTTATTCAGTTATAGTAATATTAAAACTACCTTATTATTTATTTTTAAATCATTTAATTTACCTTACATAAAGCAGAAGGCGAAAAGAAATGTAGTTGGCAGCATCGCCATAGATTGCCATACGGCGAGAAGCTTCAACACTGCCGCAGACTCGCACCACCCCTCACGGCAAACGAAGCGCTGGGGGAAGCGGTAGTTTTTTCAGCTACATATTCCCATGCATTCCCCTCTAAATCATATATATTACATACTTTATCTGCCTCATTATTTCCTGTTCTCGTTACTTCTTCTGACACATGTCTACTACTATCTGCTTTTGTTACATCATAAGTTTTATTTGTTCCGTCTACTCGTGGTTTGCTAGAAATAAATGCCATTGTCATATCCCATTGTATTCCTGATATTAATCCACTCTTTACATGTGTATCACTTGCATACATTGTTTTTGCCGTTGCTTTTGCATTTTCTTGTGTGATGTCAGTCAAAACAGTTACTCCTTTTTTACTTACTAATGTATTTGTTCTTTCTTGTCCTGCTTCATATCTTGAAATGTAAAATCCATTTGCACTTCTTACTGCTTCTTCTTCATTTGTTATTCCATCTGGTAAATAGTTTGTATCATCAATTGCTTCTTCTGAAATATATGTGACTGGATAACTTGTATTTCTTTTATACGGTGTTTTATCCGTTACTGGTATCCATACAAATTGGTTTCCTACATTTTCTGTATCATTTGCAACATCTGATATAACTAAACCTTCTTCTACATCATCTAGTCCTAGCACAATTGCAAATCCTACTGGGATTATTGCTGTTCCATTTTTTGTATATTTCTTATTTTCATCTCCTGTTACGATTTCTCCAGGAATTGCAACATTACTTACTGGTGGTGTTGGTATATCTCCTTCTGTTATTTCTTCTTTTACTGTAACTTTTCCATTTTCATCAATATTTACTTCATGTCCATCAACTATTACTTTTGCTGGCAATTCTGTTATACTGTCTGTTCCTGTTACACCTTCTGTTTGTTTTAAATTTTCTTTTAACTCGTTTATGTCTATTGTTCCATCTGCTCCATAGCTTCCCATTACTGCTATTTGCACTTTTTCTCTAGCTTCTGC
Source organism: uncultured Clostridium sp. (assembly GCA_948468045.1). Taxonomy (GTDB): domain Bacteria; phylum Bacillota; class Clostridia; order TANB77; family CAG-508; genus CAG-269. The sequence goes on from CAOKGO010000016.1 coordinate 26,780, forward strand.
TTCACTTGTTTTATTTTTTGCAGTTCCTGCCTTTGTTAATATTCCGATTTTCTCCTGTTAAAGTTGCAATTGTTACTCCTGCTAATATTAGCAATACTATTATTGTAATTACTAATGCTATTAATGTTATACCTCTGTTTGCTTTTTTCTTTTTCTTATATTTTTCATCAATCCAAATCCTCCCCTATTTCTTTTGTTCTAATATAAAATTTTTAATTTTTATTATTATTTACTTCTTTTAAAAATAGTATAAGCCAAAAATAAGAATTGAACTTATATTAATGTGAAGCTTTTTGGTTTCTTCTATTTTTACTTAAACAAGAGTTTTACTTTAATTTTCAATGTTCTACTATCTCTAAAAAAAGTTATAATAATTTTACCCATAATTAAAGTTGCTGTCAATAAGTTTGTATGATTTTTCAGGATATTTTATAAAATTATCCTGTTTAACATTTAATAACCTTGTCTTTCTTTCTTTTTTATTATAAAATAACAACGAAAGGACTGTGATAATATGGATATTTTAATTAAAAACTGTAATCTTATTTCCATGGACGAAACAAGAGAAAAAATTGAATATGGAATTGATATTGCAATTACTGAAAATAAAATTGAAAAAATAGAAAAAAATTTAGAACCTTGTAAAAACACTAAAATAATTGATGCTACCAATTTGTATGTACTTCCTGGGTTTATAAATACACATGCACACATTGGAATGAGTATTTTTAGGGAATCTGTTGATGGCTACACTACTCAAGACTGGCTAACCCAAAAAATTTGGCCAATAGAAGATAAGCTTTCATTAGAAGACGTTTATAATTCTTCTCTTTTATCTTGTGTAGAAATGATAAAAACAGGAACAACCACTGTAAATGACCACTATTTTTTCCCTGAAAGCATAATAAAAGCAGTAAATAAATCTGGTGTAAGAGCACACTTAACTAGAGTTCTAATGAATTCAGATGGTAACTTAGAGCAAAGATATAAAGAATTAGAAAACCTTATAACTACATATTCTAACAAACACGCAAATATTACTATTACTGTGGGTATTCATGGATTATATACTGCAAACCAAGAATGTATTGAAAAAGCAATTAGTTTAGCCAAATCCCATAATTTAAACATTCATATGCATTATCTTGAAAATAGCCAAGAATACCATGATATTATAGCTAACTATAACTCTAAAAAACCTTTTGAAATTGTTAATCAATATTTTAAAAATATACCAAGTATTTTTGCACATTGTGTTAAATTACAAGACGAAGACTATAAAGTGTTTAAAGACTTGAATATTAAAGTTGCTCACTGTCCTGTTAGTAATTTAAAGCTTGGTTGTGGTATAGCAAATGTCTCAAAAATGATAGAAAATGGCATTATTGTATCATTGGGAACTGATGGTCAAGGTAGTGGCTGTAATTTAGATATGTTTGAAACAATGAAATTGACTGGTCTTCTGCAAAAGGGATTTTATGAAAATCCAAAGTTGTTACCAGCTTATGAAATTTTGAAATTAGCTACAATAAATGGTGCTAAAGCTTTAAATGCTGAAAATTCAATTGGAAGTATTGCTCCTAGTAAATTTGCTGATTTAATCTTGATCAATTTATCTGATATTACTTTGCAACCAATTCATGATGTTTTTTCTGATATTGTTTATAATGCAAAAGGCTCTAATGTAGTCACTACAATTGTAAATGGTAAAATATTAATGGAAAATAGAAAACTTGCTTTTTTAAATGAAAATGAAATAATAAAAAATTGTCAAATAATATAATTTTGTGTACAATATAAGTATGATAAAATTGAGACTCTGAAAAAGTAACATTTTTCAAAAATCTTTTATTTTTCCTATAATATCAAAATAACTTCATTTTTTAGTTTATTTTTAACTACTAAAAAATGAAGTTGTTTTCTATTTTATTACAAATATTCCATTATCTTGTTTTTCTAATTGGACATCACTTGTTAAACATACTAGTGGTCTAAAACCAACATTGTTTCTTGTATAATAGCCATAATTATTATAGTTTATACTTACATGTGGATATACATACATTATATCATTAGCACTAAAAGCTGATGGAGATGCCAACCACATAGCATATGTTGTAATATATCCTGAACCTTTTTTACTTATAAAATATAATGAATCTTCTTTTTCAAATATGCTTTGTGTTGGATGATAGTCATCCCATGTACTTCCACCATCAAAACTAAACCCATATCCAGTATTACTATTAGCTCGTATTTGATAATTTGTATTATATTTTTCATTATATGATTTAAAAAATAACTCTATTGTTGGTCCTCCTATTGCATAATCTGCCTTTCCACCTTTATATCCATTCCATATACTTGTATCTAGCATATATGCTACTGCTTTCATATTTGTATTTGTACTTGTATACCTTTTTGTATTAAAATATTCATTATTTAATGCTTTTATTCTTTCATCTGTTATATTACTTGAACCCGCATAATCTGATATTACATCATTAAATGATAAGTTATAGTCTGAATTTTTATAAATTGTTTTTGTTCTTGATTGCGGGCAATAATCATAATGAATATAATCTCCTGCTATTAAATAAATATTATTGTTATCTGCATAGAATATTTTCCAATCTGTTACCCCTTGATTGTAATCTTTACCATTTACTGTTTGTGCTATATATCCCTCTACTGTTGCACCATAAAATTCAGTTTTATCTTCACTATTTGCAATCTGTTCTGCTGATACTATTACCTTTTCTTCTGGTGGTGTTGGTGGATTTGATGGATTCTCTTCTACTTCTCCTACTGTTACTTCTCCTTTTTCACTAATTGTTACTTGATATCCATCAGCAGTAATTGTAGTTGGTAAACTTGTAATACTATCTGCTCCTGTTATACCCTCTATTTGCTTTAAATTTTCCTTTAGTTCATTCACATCTAATTTCCCATCTGTTCCATAACTTCCCATTACTGCAATTTGTACTTTTTCTTTTGCAGTTGATATATCTGTCTTGTTTTTTGCAGTTTGGGCTTTTGTCAATACCCCATTCTCTCCTGTTAGTGTTGCAATTGTTACTCCTGCTAATATTAGAAGTACAATTATTGTAATCACTAATGCTATTAAAGTTATACCCTTGTTCTTTTTAATAATTTGTAATTTTGTTATATCTTTCATATAATCTATTTCCTCCTTTATTTCTTTTGTTTATTTTTTATTTTATCAATAATCTAATTATTGTCAACTTGTTTTTAATTATTGATTACTCTTATTTTCAAAAAATTTTTTTCATTAGTACTTGCCTCTTTTTCTTTTTTAGTGTAATATAATAATGTAAATTGAAAGAAATGCAAATCACTTTAAAAGAAAGGAGGCTATTATAATTAAATAAAGCGCCAGAACACAGGTGAAAACTAAAAAAGATATGTACCGACTCTCTGAGCAAAAGAGGCATGATTGAAAAAATATACAAAAACAATAGTTGACTGATTAATATTCTCTAATTTTTGATATATAGTATTCAGCCCACATTTAATTGTTTGTCTTCCAAATTTGTGTAGAATATATTTTCACGGTGTTGACGAGGTCTAGAGTTATCGAATTTTTCGGCGGATGCTCTAGTGGCTTTAGCTTAAGGTCATATTATTAACGGAAAAAACAGTAGTAATATTGTAACAAAGATTAATAAATTTAGGCTTTTATTTGCATACTTTCAATTCCAATATTAATTTTTAGGAGGATTTAAAAATGTGTGGAATTGTAGGTTATATAGGAACAAAAAAGGCTAGCCCAATCTTAATTAATGGGTTAATTAGATTAGAGTACAGAGGTTACGACTCAGCAGGTATTTCAACAATTGAAAAAAATGAACTTTCTATTATGAAAGATAAAGGAAGAGTTAAAAATTTATATAATTTAGATGGTATTGATAATTTAACTGGAACTATTGGTATTGCTCATACAAGATGGGCAACACATGGAAAACCATCTAAAGAGAATTCACATCCACATATGGATAACAGTAAAACTTTTAGTGTTGTTCATAATGGAATTATTGAAAATTATCATGAAATAAGAGATTTTTTAAATGATAATGGTTATACTTTTTATTCTCAAACAGATACAGAAGTAATACCAAATTTAGTTCATTATTATTATAGTAAAGATGAAAAAACAGATGATTTAAAATTTTTACGTGCTGTAAAAAATGCTTGTGCTGATTTTAAAGGAAGCTTTGCTATTGAAATTATTTGCAAAGATTATCCAGATAATATGATTGTCACTAGAAAAGATAGCCCTTTAGTAATTGGAAAAGGAGATAATGAAAATTATATTTCTTCTGATATTCCTGCTATTTTATCTTTTACTAGAAACTTCTATTTGTTAGATGATTATGAATTAGCTATTTTATCTAGAAATGACATTCATTTTTATGATAAAACTTTAAATGAAATAAAAAAAGATACTCAAGTAATTGAATGGAATGCAGCAAGTGCTGAAAAAGATGGTTATGAAGACTTCATGTTAAAAGAAATTTATGAACAACCAACTGCAATTCGTGAAACTATTGGAGCTAAGTTTAGTGAAAATACAAAATGTGAGTTTGACGAATTAAAATTTACAAAAGATTATTTATCTAGTTTAAATAAAATCTATATTGTGGCTTGTGGTACTGCTATGCACGCTGGTTTAACTGGTAAAAATGCCATAGAAAAACTATGTAAAATAACAACAGAAGTTGATATTGCATCTGAATTTAGATACAGAGACCCTTTAGTGGATGAAAAAACTTTATGTATTTTTATTTCTCAATCTGGAGAAACAGCAGATACAATTGCAGCTTTAAAACTATGTAAAGAAAAGAAAGCAAAAACCCTTGCTATTAGTAATGTAATTGGAAGTTCTATTACAAGAGAAGCAGATTTTTCTATTTATACTCATGCAGGTCCTGAAATTGCTGTTGCTTCTACAAAAGCTTATACTTCTCAATCTATTTTAATTACAATACTTGCAATTTACTTTGCTGAAATATTAGAAATAGACAATAAAAATATAAATATTTTAAAAAGAGATATAATGCAATTACCTAAAAAAATAGAAGAAACTTTAAAAATATCTGAAAACATTGTGGATTTTGCAAAAAAAATCTATCAAGAAAAAGATGTATTCTTCTTAGGTAGAGGAATTGACGAAACTGTTGCAAAAGAAAGCTCTTTAAAATTAAAAGAAGTTTCTTATATTCATTCTGAAAGCTATGCAGCAGGTGAACTTAAACATGGTCCTATTGCTTTAATTGAAAATGATGTTACTGTTATAGGTATTATGACAGATAAAAATTTAGTTGAAAAAACTGTCAGTAATATTCAAGAAGTTATTACTCGTGGTGCTAAAACTTTGGTTGTTACTAACCAAGATGTTAATGAGAATATGTTTGACTTAACACTTAAAATTCCTGAAACAAATCCTTTTGTTTCACCTATCTTATCTATTGTTCCTTTGCAATTACTTTCTTACTATATTGCTAAAGAAAAAGGATTAGATGTTGACAAACCAAGGAACTTAGCAAAATCAGTTACAGTTGAATAAAAATAAATATTCACAAAAGAAAGCTGGCCTCATAGAGGTCAGTTTTCTACTGCTATCTTTAATTTTTTGGCTTCGACGATGATTATGAAACCATCATCGGCAATTGCCACTTCTCCCTCCTGCAACTCTACATGTTTCATATTAGTTGCAAGACGAATGTTGCAATTCGCCTCAGCTGCCATTCTCAATACCTGTTTTGCAAAACTCTCTGTCATCTTTTTCCTCGCCCCAATATCTTGGGGCTCTCCTTTCTGCTTTTTTATTTAAATTCTATAATAATTATATCACATTTACATAACATTTTCAAGTTTTACCTAAAAAACCTCCCTCTTGGGAGAAGTTTAATAAGGACAAAATTTTATTGTGTTAGATAGTCGAGTAAAAGATATAAATTATTTAGTCAAATTTGTAGTGAAAATCAATTTATGGAGGTTTTAACTATGATAGAAATAACTTATCACAAAGAAGGAGATTATTTTGTTCCTGACTTATATTTAGAGAAAGAAAATTATGAGGAAGATTATATTATTGGAAAGTATGGTCATTTACGATTAGAGTATTTAAAAAATCACAAAAAGGCTGAATATATAATAATGTTTATGAATTGTACTTTAAGAAAGCATATTGTAGAAACTGATAAACAAGCTAAACAAAGATTTGAACTACTTATGAAACAAATGCTAACCCAAAATCCTATTGATGAAAATTTGAAAAATACTGACCCTTTAAAATGGACTGGACTTATGAATAATTATAAGCATTCAATTGAAGAAATTATATTTAAAGAATTGATTTATTGTTAAATTCATTTGAGCAGAGAATTACTTGAAGCTCTGCTCAAATTACATATATTATCTTATAAAAAGCTCTTTTAGAACTTTAATTATTTAGGACTTTTTCCTTACTCATATACAAATTATAATAATATCCATGTTTTTTAATAAGTTCCTGATGATTACCCATTTCTACGATTTGTTTGTCATCTATAAATACAATTAAATCTGCATCTTTTATTGTATTTATCCTATGTGCAATTACAAAAGATATTTTATTTTCTAAAATTACTTTATTAGCTTCCATTACATTTTTTTCAAATTGCAAGTCTAAATTAGATGTTACTTCATCTAGTATTACAATACTTCCATTCTTTAAAATTGCTCTAGCGAAACTTAATAGCTGTTTTTCTCCATATGATAATATATCTGTTTCTGCATTTATTATTGTATCATATCCTTTATCAAAAGTTTGTATTTTTTCATTTATACCTAGTTTTTTACAAACATTAATAACATCTTCTAATTGAACATTGTCATTGCCATACATTAAATTATCTTTTATGGACATATTTAATATAACTGGCTCTTGAAATACATATGAAATGTTTTTCCTTAATTCATTTAATTTATATTTTGTATAATCAATTCCATTTATTAAAATTTGACCTTCTGATAAATTGTAAAATCTAGGAATTAAATTAACTAATGATGTTTTTCCTGCACCACTTTTTCCAACAATTGCAATAGTCATTTGCTTATCTATTTTTAGATTTATATTATCTAATATTGTATTTACACCATCATAGCTTAATTTCACATCTTTAAATTCTATTGACTTTATTGTTTCCAGTTCTAGAGTTCCCTCATCTTTTTCTTCATTAATTTTCACTATTTCTAATATGTTTATAAAAGAATTATATCTATTAGCAATTCCATGTACATGTTCTAGTAGACTTTTCATATGTCCATTTATATCATTTATGTAATCTACTATCAACATTATTGTTGAACCTAATCCAATTCCCAATAAAATTTGATTACCTCCAATAGCTAAAGTAGAAATTATTGACAAAAATGTTAGTAACGAAAATAAAGCAGTATGTAATCCTAAAATTTTACTAGATTTAATCAGTTCATTCTTAGCTTTTTTTAGCATTGATTTAATATCATTCATATTTACTTCTTCTAGCCTTAATGTTTTTGTCGTCGAAAAGCTATCTATATATTCATTTATCTTACCTTGTAAATTAATAATAGATTGTTGTAAACTTTTATATATTTTCATGTTTTTATTGTAAAATGGTATTAATACAAGGTATGATATCACGAATATTCCTATAACCACTAATGCGATCTTCCAATCTATAAATAACATAATAATTGATATTGTTATAATACTTCTTAGTCTAACTGAAAATACTCCTAAAAAGTTCCATATAAATAATTGAGAAGCTTCAAAACTCTGTGTAGTTGTTAAATTGAATAATTTACCCACTTGTATTTTGTCTAGTTCACTAATATTCGCTTTCTGTATACTTTCAAAGACTTTCTCTTTTATTTGTTTATCATTATCATAATATATTACTTTTCTTTCTGTTTCTAGATATTTATCTATCCAAAATCTAATTATTATATATAATATCAAAGTTGAAGATAATATCACTGCCATTTTAACATTTTTGCTTGGAATATATACATCAATTACTTTAGATAATACATATTGATAAAGTAAAAGATATGGAATAGCTAGTAAAAAACCTAGTATTCCTCTTTTTATTGTCCTTTTTGTATTTGTTGTAAAATTAAACATTTCTTTTAATATTTTTTTATTAAACATATTCGTCCCCTATTTTGTTTAAATTCAAATTATATACATCTTTATAATCTTTGTTTTTTAATAAATCCTTATGTGTTCCACATATTGCTTGTCCATTATTTATATAAACTATCTTTTCAAATTCTGGTGCTAATTCAACATCATGCGTAATAAATATTTTACTAGAATTATCTTCGACAGTAAGTAAATTATCTAATATTTTCTTTTTGTTTATTCTATCAACAGCACTAAATGAATCATCAAAAATCATTATAGGTTTTGGCTTTGTATATGCTCTTACTAGTACTAATCTTTGTTTCTGACCTTTAGATAGTACTATGCCATTTCTTCCAATTTCACTATCATAACCTTTGTCAAATTTAGTTACATCTTTATGAAATGAGAAAAAGTTTGATAATTCTATTATTTCTGGATATGTTATTTGTGGTACTAATATTTTTATATTTTCTGCTATTGTTCTTGAAAATAGGTATGAATCTTGTAGTAGTAAGCAAATTGTTTCTCTTATGTTTTTTTTATTTAAATCTCTAATTTCGTGCTTACCTATTTTTATACTTCCCTCATATTCATAAAATCCCACTAATGTCTTTAATAATATTGATTTTCCACTTCCTGTACTACCTATTACCATTACTTTTTCATTTGGATTAATTGTAAAATTAAGATTTTGTAACAGTGTTTTTCCATTTGCAATAATATTAGCATTTTTAAATGTTATTGTTTTATCTTGTATCTCAATATTGTTGTTTACAATATGTTCATCTTCTAATGTTAAATTTAGTAAATTATTTAACCTTTTGTATGAGGCAATACATAAGTTTAATACTTCAAGAATCTCTGTTAAGTCTGTAAATGTTCTTGTTATTTTATTCGAGTAGTTTATAGTAACATATATACTCCCAACTGTAATAAAATCATAATTATATAAATATATACTTAAAATAAATATGAATGGAGTTTGTATTCTTACAATTCCATCGACTAACATTTTATAACAACTATCAATTATTACTTTACTTTTATTAGCTTCATAATTTTTATTATTTATTTTGTTAAATCTTTTCTGCTCTTTTTCTTGTAGATTATTTATCTTCATAAACTTTAAATTTGAATAATTATCATTTAAATTGGAATACATTTCTTTTTGTACTTTTATTCTATTTTCTATAATTGGCTTTGATTTCTTAAAATACCATATTGATAATAAAATTATAGTTGAAACTGCTACAATCATAACAATTGATAATCTTAAATCTAAATTTACAAGTTGAACTATCGCAAAAATAATTATTAATACAATGTCTAATATATATGTTAATTGTTTTTCTATAAAATTTACTATGTTATTTACATCATCTGCCATATTTTGTACTAAATCAGCAAGAGAACTTTTATAAAAGTCCTGATATGTTAGATTTTGTATATACCCAAATAGTTTTAACTTTAAGTCAAATTGAAATTCTTGTATTATTTTATTTTTTACAATTGTTCTTATATATGTTGATAAAACAATTATTCCTTCAATCAATAGCAATAATATACATATAATTGGAATAAATGATAATGTATTATTAAATATACTAATAAATTTTTCTATTATAGTATTACTTGTATTTTGATTTAATAATACATCTATGAAATATTGTATTACTACTGGTATATATGTCGTTAAATAGTTTAGCACTATGCTTAATATAAAAAATACAAGTATTAGTAATTTTGTATGCTTAAAACTTGATATTATTGTTTTAAAAATCTTCATTCCTTATCTCCTAAAATTCTTGTTCTTCTACTTCTTTATCTACTTCTTTTATTCTATTTATAACATTAGATTCATGTATAATTTCAGTCCACATAGGTTTATTTGAATCTAGCATTACTACTTCTTTTCCACTATCAAAAATTTTTGCATGATTATATTGTAATATACATTCTCCTTTTGTTCCTATCATTGACAAAAAATGATTATCTTTTCTTTCATATTCATATTGCTTTTTAGAATTTAAATCATACTTTCTTCCTTTACTAAATGATAATATACAATCATGCCAATTATTATTTGCATATTCTTGTATTTTTTCTATATAGTCTTCTGAAAACATATCATCATTATCTATTCTTGTTGTAATAGTATATTCCATATTTTCTTCTTGTCTATTATAATATTCTGCAAAATTAAATTTTTCTCCATCTCCCAAATATAAATCTATAAAATCAAATTTTCCCTTTAGTTTTTTTATTTTCCTTTTGAAACTATCAGGTGTATTTTGATGGAATAAGATTAACCATGTAAAATTTTGATTTGTTTGTCGTTTCATTGATGGCAAGGTATATTTTTCAAAAATTTTAAATCTTTCTTTTAAGTAATCTTCATCTAATATTCTATTCATTGGATTATTATTTGGATTTTTTAATTTACACCCATAATTAGCTCGTATATTAAATCTAGTTATTACAAAATGTTTATATCTTTGTTTTTTCATTATATTTCTCCATTTTCCTATATATATATTAGTAATAATTTTTATAAATTCTTTATTACTTTGTATTAATATTTACATTAACTTTTCCATTATATTTAAAATTATAACAATAAAACACATATCTTTCAACGAAGATTGCAAAATTTCTTGACTTTCGACACAATTCATGGTATAAAATATGTGTATTCAGTTATGAATACAAGAATATTGATGTCTTCTTTGGAATTTTACATTCCTCAGATGCCAGGCGAAAACGAGTCGCA
>CAOKGO010000017.1 GCA_948468045.1 uncultured Clostridium sp.
AATTTTCTGTGGAACGCTTGATATTATAGGAAGTTCAGAGAACTTTCCTATAATATAAAAATGATGTATTTTTCTCCAATCCTAAAATACATCAAACTCAATTGCCAAAAATAGGATTTTGGAGCTATTCCAAAATCCTATTTTTTTCGACAATAATCCTGACACAATCGAGACCTGTCCCTACTGTGTCACATTAAATGACATTACAAATTCGTAATTTTCTTTTAGTTGCATTATTAGAGTTATTTGTTTCTCATTTTTGTCTTCTCCTGTTATGTCACTTAAAGAAATGTCTAAAGTGTATGTTCCTTTTTCTTCTGTGAAATCACTGTATTGTGATTTATAATGTAAAGGATAATTTTCTCTCATATAGTTTTCAAATTGCTCAACTGTTCCAAATTTGTTGTTTCTAAAGTTTTGGTCTAATACATTATATGCTGCTGTGTAATCTCTATTGTTTAACATTTGTATCCATTTGTCAGCATTCATTATTACTTTGTTTTGCTCTTTTGATTTATCATATTCTTGTTTGAATTTTTCTGTTATTATTGTATATGTATCTAATTTTACTGTGTAGTCTAGTATTTTGTTTTCTTTAAATATGTAATAATTTTGGTATTGGTCTAAGCAAATGTATTCTATATAATCTTCATACATATTTGATTGGTATTTGTTAAAAGCATATTTTTTTATGTCATCTTTATTTTTTTCTATATATTGTTTGAAGTTTTCTAAGTTCCCAAATCTTGCTTCTCTATATTCTTTGTCTAAATATTGATATGCAACTTCTGGTGATGACAAGCATAAGCGTTTGAAGTCTACAAAGTATTTATTAGATATATTTTCTAAGTTTACTTGCATTGATTTTATTTTGTTGTATTGTTTTTCTTCTATTTTTTCTATTTGTTGTATATTTTTTTCTAAGTTTTCATATTTTTCTTTGCTTGGTTCTATTGCAAACAACATTGTAGATGGTTCTATGTAAACAATATATCTTTCAACAGATGTTTTTTCATAGTTTAGATTTTCAACAATTCCTTCTGCAATAAATATGCTTATGTCTTCTCTTTTTATCCTTTTAATATGTATTGGTATAAAAACCATTTTTTCTTCATATTTTTTTATTTTTTCTTCTATATTTTGTGTTGTTATATTATTGTTTTTTATATAATTATCACTTAATAGTTCATATAAAATTTCATCTTCTTCTATTACTTTTCCACTACTTCCATAATATGCTGAATTGTTTTTGTTTGCATAATCTATATATGCTTGGATTGCATTGGTTACATAATTAAATTCATACCTTTCTAATTCTATACTTTGTTGATATTCTATCCCTTCTTTGTCTTGTGGTGTGAATAACATTTTTTGCTCTTCTTTGTTTTTTACTTTTAGCATAATAATAGCAATAATTATTGCTATTATTATTACAAGGCTAAATATGATTAAATATTTTAGTTTTTTTGTTTCTTTCATATGTGACCTCCTTTTAAATTACGGTCTTCTAAATACTTGTATTCCTGGCCAATTTGCATAATAGTTCCAATTACCACTTGGCTCAATTGTGTGATTTTGTTGTGCACAAGCTTCATCATAAACACCATTTCCTCCTGCATAAATCATTACATGATGTCCATAAGCATTTACAACATCTCCTGGTTGTGCTTCAGATGGGTCTACTTGTACCCATCCAGCAGCTGGTAACATATCTGGGAAACCATCTGCTCCTGTAAAATGATAGTTATATGCATTAATTTGTTCTGCTGTTAATGCTCCTGACCTATATAATACTACTGCAACATATGTAGCACATACATATTGTGTGTCTGATGTAGCTGTTTTTTCTATATCATTATATGTTTGTGGTCCATATGTTATATCTCTGTCTATCATATCTTGTAATACTGCTCTTGCTGTTTGTATAATATCATCTGAACTTCCTCCACCTTTAAATGAAGATAAGTCTCTGTCTTTAAACATATCATAATATTTTCTAGCAGCAGCTGTTCTTTCTTCCATTCTTGGAATTCCTGGTTTTTCGAATATCCAACAAAATGCAACTGCTGCATCTTCTGGTGTAGAAGCGTTTTCCCAATCATTTAATGAATATCCTCCATAGCTTGTTAATACATAAGTTGCAAATCCATCTGCTCCTCCTCCTGGTGTCATTTCACCTATTAAAAATTGAATTTGGATATTTTCATCTGCCCATTCTTTTCCTTTAGATGCTGCATATTGTTCTAATGCTGTTCTTCTGTCAAAAGACCATTGACATAAACCTATTCCTATTCCTGTTCCACCTTCTATAATTCCTGCATTAAATCCTGATTCTGCTTCAATGTTTCCTAATACTCCTGCTGCTGCTTCTTTGCTATATCCTGCATTTATAACTGCTACCCATACTTTTTCTTGTATTGTTCCTCCGTAGATTCCTCCTAATGCACCAGCAAAGCCTTTCATATCATATTCTGAAAATTCATATTCATACACACCATATCCAATTCCTGATGCTTTCCATAATAAATATTTGGTTAAATCTACCATATTAGCTGTTTTTTCATTTCCTTCTAAAATACTAAATAAATAATAATCTCTAAGATATGTATATGCTTTTGTATCTTTAAAAATATTTACAAATTTTGTTGCATTTTCTTTTACTTCTCCAGTTCCATTTTCATAATTTATATTTAATCTTTTTGTTGTTGTTGTCGTTTGTTGATATGTTTTGTAATTATATCTAATTTTATTTCCTCTATCATCTACATCTGTTATAGTTCCACTGTCTACAACATTTTCTGCTACTGATGTACTTTCAGTTTGATCTATTTTTCCTTTTATGTTTACAATTTTTTCTGTCTCTCCTTCTTTCCAATTTAGCTCTTTATCACTAAATGTATTATTTTCTTTTTCATATTTAACACACCAAGCGTCTGCATATGTAACTTCTATACGAGTTGTACAGTTTTCTGTTGTTTGTGTTGTAGTACCTTTTTGACTCCAACCACTTGAGTATACTCCATCATCTGATTGTGTTAATTGTGATGTGGCTGTTATCGTTTGTGTTGTTGTAATATTGTCTTGTATTGCCATTATAATTTCTGTATCCAATACAGTTTCTGCTAGCTTTTCTGGAAATGCTCTTTCGTTAATATCCATGTAAAAATATAATAAATATTCATATGGCATTATGTAGCTTTTCAATGATATTTTTAAATCTATTTTTGAAGAGTTCTTTTTTATTTGTAATTTTCCATCTGCACCTAAATTCCAAGTTGCAATTATTATTTTTCCATCTTTATCTATTGTATAACTTTTTAAAGCTTCTTGGTTAGCACTTTTAATTAATTCTTCAAATTTTTCTTCTGGTACATATTTTAAATTCATTACCTTAGATTCAATTAATGTTTGTGTTTTACTGTCATCTATAACAGTAGATGTATATCCAGAATGATCTGCTTTTAGATATTCTAAAATACCTTTTACAATTCCTTGTGCACATTTATCTGTTCCATCACCTTTTAACAATGTTGCATCAGGTTCTCCATCAAGGAATCCCCCTTCTGTTACAATAGATGGAAATCCTGAAGTAGCTGCATTTTCGATAATTCCTAAACTTCCAATTGCCGTTCTTTCTAAATCTGAACCAGCACCTTTATTAGGTAATCCCATTGAACTTGCCATTTCATCTGATACAAATTCAGCAAGTTGTTGTGATATTCCATCCCCTGCTTTATAAATTGCTTGTACACCACTGCCTCCACCTGCATCATAATGTATTTGTATACATAAATTTGGTTTTGCATCTCTTGCAAGTCTTGTTCTATCTCCAACACTTATTCCTGATGGATTAGATGATGTACTACCTACTTGAACTACTTTAATATTTTTATATTTTTTTAATAATTGTTCTACTTTTTCCGCGGTTCTTATTGTAAGTTGTTCTTCTATCAAGCTTCCATCTGAGCTTCTTGCTCCTGTATCATTTGAGTTATTATGTCCTGCTGCAATTGCTATTACATATTCTTCATCTTTATCTTTTCCTGCATATTCTGTTGCTTTGTCATTATCTGCTCTTGATGAAACTTTTTTGCTTTCTTTTTCTTCTTTTTCTTCCTTTTCTTCTTTGTTTTCTAGTTCATTTGCTTTTACATTTTCTGCCCTAACAAATTTCTTTTCTTCTTTATGTTCAATTTCTACATATATAACTACTTCTTTTGTTAAAGGATTTTCTGCTCTTTTATAAGTTCCTGTATAACTAACTGTTGTTCCTTGTTTTATTGTTTCATATTCATTTAATAAGGTAACTCCATCATCTGTTACTTTATGTTTCTTATTCCATTTTCCTGTATCTTTGCCTGGTTTTAATTTTGATTCTTCTTGTTCATAAACTGTAGCTGTTCCTAAAATTGTTAATTGTTGTCCACTTGACCAAGATTTTACAACCCCCTCTTTTGTATCATCTGATGGTTCATAAACAACATCTTCTTCTTGTTTTGTTGTTTCTCCTCTACCTGGATTGTCATTAATATCTCCCATTTTTTTATTTGGTGTTACTCTTCTTAATGTTGTTGCTCCTTGGAAACCTGTACTATCTTCTGGTATATTTCCTCCTAAGTCTGGATATTGTGTCACTAATTCTGCCTGAAATATCTTTTTTAAAAATTGAGTATCTTTTGGAAGTGTATGCACTCCTGCTGAAATATCTTTGTTTGATTTTATAATAATTTGTTCTAATTTCTCATCTATTCCATCAACAAAATCTAAGTAATATCCACTTCCATCTGGTGATTCTTTAATTTCTACTAATTCGTTTAGGTTTTCTATTTCTAACATTTCATTAATCATTTCTGGATGCCTTTGAGCTTGTGTTATTTCTGATATCCAATCAAGTAAAACTGTTACAAAAAGCGTTGGTAATAGTATTCCCAAAATAATTGGAAAACTTATTATTGTTGTAGTAAATCCTTTTATTATACTTTTTATTTTTTTAATTGGATGCATATTTCTCACCTCTCAATCTTTAAAGAATAGGTTTCCTCTCTATTTTCATCATTTACGATATCTGTAAAATTTATTGATGTTATTTCAAGGTCATGTCTATATGATACATTGAATTTTATTTGTATTGTTTTTGCTTCTTGTGGTTTTAAAATAAAATCGTCTTCTGCATTTTCATATATAAATGGTTCAAATCTGTTTTGATTTTTATCAGTTACATAAATACTTTTGCTTTTTTGCATTGTATCTAATATCCATGTTTGGTCTGTATTATTTTTTAGACGAATCGTATAAATTTGATAATCTTTGTATGTATCACAAATAGAAATTGTTGCAGTTATTTGGTCATTTTCCCCTTTTTGGTTTAATTGCTCTCTTCCTATGTAGTTATTAATATTTAATAAGTATGTATCTTTATATGGAACTATTGTTATGTAATCTTCTATATATTGTTCATTCTTTTTCCCACTTTCCAGCATATTATCAAATATTTTTACTTGATAAATATAGACATCTTTGCTAGACCTTGACCAAGATTGAAATGAATATTGTTTGTTTCCTTCAAATTTTTCTTCATAATATAAACTTTTAAATTGTTCTACTGTTGGATATAATGCTTTTTTTGTGTCTTGGGCTAAAAGTTCATATGCTTTTTCTGGTTCATGGTTTATACAATATGTATAAAATTCATCTATTATTTCTCCAAAATCGTCTTTGTATACTTCTGGTACTGCTCCTTCTGTTATTATCGTTTTACTCTCATTTTGATAAGAAACAACGTTTCCGCGTTGTTTCTTCCTGCTCTTTTATTCTTTTTTCTTTTGTTTGTTCTGCTTGGCTTTTTAAAATTTGAATAATTGCAAATGCAAATATAATTGCTAGTATTATTAGCCACACTTTCATACGATTTTGTCTATAATATCGTAATAAATTATGCATTTCTCAATTCCTTTCTATTTTACTATGCATCATTATGTAATCATTTAAATTTTTTTGTCTATTTCTGTGTAGTAGTTTTATTTTGTGTTTTTCCTAATTTTCCATGCTTTTCATATATATTTCCTGCACCAAAAATTTCTGAAATCATACGTTCTGCTTCTCCTTGTGCTTTGCTTCCAGCTACTTTTCCTTGTATCATTGTTTCTACTTTTTCACGACTCTTGCTTTCAGCTATATCTTTATATCCTATTCCTTGTTGATGTGAGAATGATGCTGCATCTACAAATTTTGCATGATTTTTACCATTTAATTTTCCATCACGTGCATATTCTGCTTTTAATGTATTTGTAATTAATTTATCATCTGTAATTCCTGCTTTTTTCATATCAAATACTGCATCTTGTACATCTTTTAGGTTTCCTGAGAAATTAGGAATTTCAGATGCCATACCTCTACATTTTCTAATTTGTTTTGAATCTTTATAAAAGTCTTTTCTTGCTTTTTCATTTTGTTGTTGTCTTCTCATTTCTCTTGCTTCGCTATATCCAAAGAATTCTTCATTATATGCATTTTGTATATTATCAACTGTGTTTTTACCTGCTTGATATATACTAGAAACTCCTGATGGTATGCTTTCTATTGTATTTGCAACATTTCTTCCCATCATATTTCCTGCTACTCCTCCTGCTATCATGTTTTGTACTGCTTTTTCTGGTTGTCCTGTTCCAACAGCAATAATTCCTCCAAGTGCTGCTCCTGTTGCTGCCATTCCTAATTGAGTACCTTTTCTAGCAGCAAACATAGAACCTTTTAATACTGCTTTTCCACCAGTTTTTAATCCCGCTTTTGCTCCTCTTCCTAAAAATCTAGTCATAGGATGATTTGCAATTCTTCTTTTTGCTTGTACAAACCTTGGTTGTTGTTGATGACTCCAATTTCCTGATGCCATTTCTTTTTCTAATTCTGCTTTCCTTTGTTGTTCATATTCTGGACGTCCACCAGCATTATTAAAGTCTGCATATGTTGCACTTAACATATCTTGTTGCAATTGTCTATCAATTTCTGCTTGTTGTTCTTCATCAAAGTCATATCCATTTTGTTGATTTAGATTTTCTTTTTGATTCATTCCATTATTATCTCTTCCAGTAACTTCTGTATCAACACCACCTGCTTCTTGTCCATCTTCTAATTCTCCTCCAAATGTCTTTAGTTCTCCATCTTCATCTCTTGGCATAAAAATGTCATCATTTGAATCATCACTTTCTTTATTATTTGCTTCCTTTCCACTTGCTTTTTTGTGTGCTCCTGCTCCTATTTTACTTAATGATTGTATTCCTGACATTGCTAAAGCTGCCATTGCAGGTGAACCTCCACCTTTTGCAGTTTGTGATTTTCCACCATCTAGTATTTGTGTAAACCACTTGTATGCTGGAATTACAAATCCAATTGCTACTATTGAATAAATTGGATTTTCTCCTGCTATTGCTGGTGTAATTAATGCTCTATATATGATTAAATGAATTGGTTGCATTGCAATATTTTCTACAAGTTCCCTTAATACTAAATTCAATGCTTGTGCTTTTCCGATCTCCATAACGGTCTATTGGATAAGTTACTGCTACTAATGGTGATATCATTGTAAAAAATGCTACATATAATAATCTTTTATAATACATAAATGTAAATACACATGTATAAACAACTAATATTCCATAAATAAGTGTGTATGCTCCTACTTCTCCTGAACTTTTAGATTGTGCTCTAAAACGTACAAGCCCCATAAGGTTAGTTTTAAATGGTTTATCATCACCTACTTGTACAACATATCCTTCATTGATTTCGTTACTGAATAATTCTGTAATTTGTTCAGATACCATTAATATTGCAGATATGATAAATTGCATAAAAAATACTAAACATAATGCAACTACCCAGTCTTTTATTGCTTCTTTATATTTTGCTTTGTCTTCTGCTGTTGAACCAATTAAAATTCTAATACCCAAATATATTAAAATTGATAGTAGTGCTACTATTGCAATATTACGAAATGATTTATACCAATTTGCTATTGTATCTCTTATTTTTGTTGCTCCTGATTTAGAAGCTTTTTCTGCATCTTCGCTAAATTTTTGTTCTCCTCCACCATAAACTGATTGATAAGTATTAGGTCTTAAAAAATTAACATCTAATGCTGCTATGTTATTTGCAAAAATATTTTCTGGTGCATATAACATATTAGGAATTTCATATTTTTGAGACTTTCCTAAAAAACTTGTGTCAATATCACCTGCTTCAAATTTATAATCTGGTGTTTGACCTTCTGCATAAAGCCATGATTCTGGATTTTCTAAATTGGGGTTGCCGGTCTTTTTCTAGCATGGCTGATCCAAAACCTCCAAAGCCTGTATTTGCTCCTAACATAAAATTATTTAACATTCCCATTATTACGTCTCCAAACCATTGTAGTAATCTCATGATCTCTTTTGCCAATGCTCCTCCCCAACCATCTTCGTCAGCTGCATATGAATTATATGGCACTAAGCTAAAATTCACTAATAATAAAATAAGACATACTAGTATTATCTTTCGTACCGTAGTTTTTTTAGTGAAAAACTTCATTTCTTCCTCCTTGTTTAGATATTTCCTGCCATTCTTCTTGATTTTGCTAATTTATTTAAGTTTGTTTCTACAAATTCAAATTCTTTTGCTGTTGGTGTTATTTGTAAAATAGCTGTGTCTCCTCCTACTTTTAAAAGTCCTTCTCCTTTTAAACAAGTTATTAAGAATCTTGATTCTCCATCACTTAGTTTAAATACAGACTTTAGGTATTCTATTTCTGATTTATCTTGTGCTAAAAATAGCTTTGTATCAGATGATGTTAAAACTGCTTGTGCCTCTGGTTTTTCATAAAAGTCTTGGAACCTTTGTGAAACAATTGCCAAAGAAACATTTCTTTTTCTTGCACGTCTTGCCATTGTATTTAAGAAGTCTACCGCTTCTGGATATGGTAATAACATCCAAGCTTCATCTACTAATACTCTTTTTTTCCTTGCTTTTTTTCTATCTTCACTATTCTTTTTTACATATTTTTCCCATATCCAAGAAAGAAGAATTTGTTGGGCTAGTGGTCTTGCAAACCTTTCTTCTAATTGTGATATGTCCAAGTTTATAAATGGTGCTCCTTCTAATAATTCGAAAGTAGATTGTCCATCAAAATATGCCATTTGTCCGTTATATTCTCTTATGTATTGTTTCATAACTTTTAGTAAGTAACTATAATGGAATTGATAGTCTATATTTGTATTGTCTTGTGCTTTTCTTTCTATTCTATGATACCATGTCCCAATTGTTGGCATCTCTTTCTTTTCTTTGTATAATTTATCTCCTGTATGAATTTTTTCTCCTGTTTGATATAAGCTGTTTGGATTACTTGTAATTCCAATACTTGCATATTCTTCTGCTACGGATTCAGCAATTACCTGTTTTGTTAATTCATTTACATCTGTACTTCTTGTACTTCCTCTTGCCATTGTAAGTAATGCTTGTGTTACGTCTTCTACTTTGTTTTCTACATTTAAAACCGTTCTTTCACGTCCTGTAATTGCGTCTTTTACAACTTCTGGTTCAATGTCAAATAAGTTTATTACTGTTTTTGATGTTGGGCTAAGTACAACATTGATTCCTCCTAAACTTTCTGCAACTATTGTATATTCTCCTTCGGCATCTAATGCTAAACTTTCTATTCCCATTAATACTGATGAACGTGAAATTAAAGTTTTCATTGTAACAGATTTACCAGCACCAGATTTTGCGAATATAACCATATTATAGTTGGTTAATGAAGAATGGAAGTTATCAAATAATATTGGTGTTCCTGTTTGTTTGTTAAATCCTAGTGGTACACCTGTTGAGTGACCTACTTCTGATGTTGTGAATGGAAATACTGTTCCCATTGAACGGCTGTCAAATGAATGTGTTTTTTTGATTTTGTCTTGCATTAGTGGCAAATTTGATTGGAATGCATCTTCTTGGATTGCCCATGCGTTTTTTATATTAACTAGTGATTTTGACATTTCTGTTGATAATAATTTTGTTAGTCTTTCTAGGTCTTCTAAATTATATGTAAATAATGTTGCTATTACAGATGCTTCATACATTTTGTTGAATCCTGCTGCAATTTGGTCTCTTAGTTCTTCTGCTTCAAATCTTTTTTGGCTTAATGTGCTTTCTCTATTTATGTTACCTTTATCTGCTGCTACAATTCTTTCTGTTTCTAATTCGTTTATTACTTTGTTTAGTTCGTTTTGTGAGCGTGATTCTGCTATTGGTGTTATGTATATAGATGTATTTATATCTCCAAAGAAATATAGGTCTCTAAATAGTTCTGGAAAGGTACACATACGTGGCAACGTAGAAATAAAGAAGCTTCTTGCATATCTTTTTACATTAGATATTATTTCTAAATGGTCTATTTTAGATGCATCTATTCCAGATGGTGCAATTAGTTCTTTTATTGTTTTGTTTTTTAATGTTCCTATTTCTTCTGCTCTATTTTGTTGTTGTCTTTTTTCTTCCTCTAGTTGTTTTTTTGATTTCTTCATTTGCAACCTCTCCTTTCTCTTTTGTTTTTTGTATTTCTTCTTTTGCTTTTTCAGCAATGTCTTCTCCTAAGTATTCTTTGTTTTCATCTAAAATTATTGCTGCCATTTTTTCAACTAGTATTTCTAAATTTTTTTCTTTTTCTGCTGCTATTTGTTCTGGACTTGATTTTACTTTTTCTATTGTTTTGTTTGCAAGTTCTACTGCTTGCTCTTCTATTACTTCATCTAATACTTTTATTTTCTTTTCGAAAATATCTGGTGCTGTTGAATATAAGTCCTCATATCCTGCTTTCATTGCTCTGTCAATTCCAAATGTTTCTGATTCGTCTCTGTTGTATGCTACATATAAGAGTTCAACTAATTCTTTTGATGATAGTATTTTTCCACTTACTGAACATGATGATAATGTTCTTATTATTGATTGTGATTTTGTATATAGTTCTGAAAATGCCATTCCTTTTATCTCTTCATTGTCATATTTTTCGTTTCCTAATTCTTCTACAAAGTATGGGATAATTATGTAATATTTTCTGTTTAATACGTTTTTGTTTAAACTCATTTTTTCTGTATTGATTAATAGATCTTTTCCATATTCTAGTAGGTTTCTTTGTTTGGTAACTTCAAACGCAAATTTTTCTAATTCTTCTTTAGGATATATTCCTGCTGCTTTTGATTGGCTAAATTGATATTGCATTTGATTATATTTTTCTTCTATTTGGTTTATTTTTTCTTTGTATGTTGCTAAACTGCTTTCTAAACTAATTGTTCTTGTTTGTATGTATATTTGTATCGGGTGACGTAAGGTATTTAGGAATTGTTGAAATCCTTCTTCTACACTTATTTTTTCCATTTTTGACATTAGGTCATAGTTTACTCCTTGACATTCCACTACCATTAAATACTTTTTCCCTTTTTTTTGTATTATCATGTTGTCTTCTATTTTTTCAAATTCCATAAAGTTTATTACTGATTGTTTGTTATAAGATGCTGTTGATGTTTTTGTTGTTGTATTTTTTTTGTTGCTTTTTGATTTTATGTTGTCTTTTTCTTTTATCTTTTCTCTTGTTTTTAAAACAACAAAAATAGTAACTAATATTACAAAGATGCATACCATAACACCTAATACTATTAATAATATTTGTGAAATTGTATCTTCATTATTCATCTTTTGTTTCCTCCTCGTTTTCTATTCTTTCTTCTGGCATATATACATATATTTTCTTTTTTTGCATTTTGAATTTTATTCCTCTTTTTATTACTTCGTCTATGTTTTCTCCTCCTGTTTGTTTTGTGAATTTGAAACGGTTGTTGTCTGGTACTTTAAATGTTGCTATACTAAACCCTATTAATCCAAATATTCCAATTGCTATAACTCCTGCAAATGGTATTCCTATAAGGTTGAATATTAAATAAAATATAAGTCCTACCCCTATTCCAACAGATGTGTATATTAGTGCTTTGTATGAGAATATGTACAGGATTCTTCCCTCTCCTTTTACATTTCTTGGTACATTATATGTTCCCAAACTCCATTCCTCCTTTTGGTCTATTTTCCCTATAATATATTATAACAAAAAAACGCAAAAAATGTAACATTTTTGCGTAAAAAAGATAATTTTAATTGTTTTGTAATATGTTTGTAAAATAAAAGAAACAATTCTTTCTAAAAAATTGCTTCTTTTTATTTTTATTAGGCTTGTGTCCAGTCTGTTTGAGCCATTCCAAATATAACACTACAAATTGCTCCTGCTCCAAATACAAATAATGCACCAATTGCATAAGGAAGTAGTGTTTTCTTGTATTCTGCTTTTTCTTCTGCACTTCCCATCATGTATTTTATACCTAATACAATTAATATAATAACTGCTAAAACTGACGCTCCTGTTGATACAATACCTAATATGTTACTTCCAAAATTACTAACTGCATTTGTGGCATTTGTTCCTGTTGTTGTCTTAAATGTTTTATTAGGATCTACACCATCAATAGCTGCAAATGATAATGTTGAATACATCATTCCTGATATTGTAATTGCAAGCATTGTTAGTTTTTTCCATAATTTTTTCATTGTATTCATGCTTTTTTCCTCCTTTATTTTTTCTATTATGTCTCCTTTTAGAAGATTAAAAACCTATTTCTAATAATTATTATAACATTAAAAAACTTTTTTTGCAATAGTTTTTGTTTTTTCGAGTTCATTTTACTTATTTTTAGCTAATTCTTATCATTTATTCTTTTGTGTATTTTAGAATATATCTACTGCTATTTTGTATATTACTTGTAAAAGATTACCTATTCCAAGAACCATTAAGGCTCCGTATAAAATATGGCATTAGTGTTTTTTTGTATTGTGCTTTTTCTTCTACACTTCCCATCATGTATTTTACACCAAGTACTATTAGACAAATAACAGACATTAGTGAACCTACTGTTTGAATTACTCCTAATATTTTTCCTACCATACCTGTAAATCTTTGTGATGTTACTTGTTGTTTTGCATATTGTTCTAAATCTCCTAACCCTGATGCATCTGCTAGTACTTGATTTTGTATAAGAATTGTACATATTATTATTAAACTTATAATACCTATTTTTAAAATATTATTTTTAATTTTTTTCATTGGCTTTCTCCCTTATATATTTTCTAATATTGTAATAACTAGTTTCCAAATACCAAATGAACCAAATACTACCACACAACCAGCTACATATGGTATAAGCATTGCTTTGTAGTTTGCTTTTTCTTCTACACTTCCTACCATATATTTGATTCCTACTATTACTCCTACAATTAATGCTATTGCAACTGCTAGTAATAATAATATGTTATACATTGATGTTGATACTTGTTGTAAATTTTCTTCTTTATATTGTAAGTCTTTTCCTGCTCTTTCAAAACTATCTGCATCAGATATTAAGTCAGATAAATTACTTGCTGGATTTTTGTTGTTTTTATTTAGTTCTGGTTGTTTATAAATTGCTGTGTCTGATGCTTCTGCGTCTTTTCTTATTTCTTCTATTGTTTTCCCATCTAAAGCATCTTTTACTTGTTGTTTATATTCTTCTGACTCTTTGCTTTCTTTTATGGTTTTTTCCCATTGCTTTTTTACATCTTCTGATATGTTTTCTGCTCCATGGTCTGTTAAATATTTATAAATTTCTTTTATATCATATTTTTTTAATTTTTCATCCTCTTTTTTCTTTTCCTCTGTTGTTTTCTTTTCATTTTCTTCTTTATCTTTTTGGGCTTGTATGTTTTGTTTTCTTTGTAATAATGCATTAATAATTGATTGAACTTCCTTTTTGTCTTTACTTGTAATTGCATTTGATGTAATTGTTGATGGGTCTCCTGTTACAGACCCCATAAGTTTACACCATGCTTCTATTTCTTTCTGCCATTCTTTTACTTCTTTTTCTGTTAATTTGTTTATTATATTTTTATCATCACTATATTTGCTTCTTATTTCTTTCATGGAAATTGCTGCATATACTTGGGTTACTAATAAAAAAGATAAGAAAAAGATAAGGATTATTTTTATATTTCTTTTTATCATTTTTACATTACCTCCTTTGTTTCTCTATTATTTATTATACATTATTTTTTGCTTTTTTTCAACATTTTTCATTTTTTCAGAACTAGTTTTTCTATATTTATCTATTTTATGTATGCTTTTTGTTTTTTTAAAGGTGCTAGCTTTTTTATTGCTAACACCTTTTTTTTGGCGTAGGTGAGAGGGTTCGAACCTCCGCGCCGATTACTCGACCTAGCAGTTTAGCAAACTGCCCCCTTCACCACTTGGGTACACCTACATTTATAAATTATTTTATAATATAAAAGTTAGATATTTTTACATCTAACTTTTATATTTTTTTGGCGGAGAGGGTGGGATTCGAACCCACGGTACGCTATAAACGCACGCCAATTTTCAAGACTGGTGCCATAAACCAACTCGACCACCTCTCCATTTGTTAGAATTTATCTTTCCAACAGTCTTTATCTTAGCATTTTTATTAGCATTTGTCAATAGTAAATTTTAGATTTTTTGATTTTGCTAACCATTTGCTAACCATTTTTAATTTGCCTTTATTAGATTATCAAACATTTCTGCTACTTCTTTGTCTACTTCTTCATATAAATGAGAGTATAAATCCTTGTTATACTGATGTTGAACGCTTTATATTATAGGAAGTTCAGAAAACTTTCCTATAATATACAATGGAGCTAATTTTATTCCATTGCTTTTTGTAATGCTTTTATTTCTTCTTCTGAAAATGTGTATGTTGATTTTCCATTTTCTACTGGTTTTGCATATATATTTGACATTTCTCTTGAATATATTCCATTTAAAACTATTCCATTGTTGTTATTGTCTAATAATGCTAATGCAAAACTTAAATTGCTTCCAGTGTCTTCAAATGCATTATATCTAACAATTCCTACTTTTTGTATACATTTTGTTATATTATTGTTCATATTTTTCATTTCGTTTTGTATTTGTGCGTTTTGTTGTTCAACTTTGTTTACTCTATACATATATGTTTCTAGGTCTTCTTCTAAGTTTTTTCCATTACCTAATTTTTGCATAAAATTTTTATATTTTTTATTTAATTTTGAAAATCTTGTTACCATAACAACGAATCCGATTAACAATAATGCCATTATGGAAACCAAAATTAACAAAAATGTTTCTGTTTTGATAAATTCCATTATATTTTCCATGCCTGTTACCTCTTTTCTTTTTGTATGAATTTATTTTATTAAAATATTTTTATTGTTTTTTTTATTTTAATTTATTAGTCCTAATATTCTCTCTAAGTCGTCGTTTGATGTGTATTCTATAATTATTTTTCCTCTTCTTTTTCCTGGGTCTAGTTTTACTTTTGAACCAAAGAAACTTTGGAAATTGTCTTCTATACTTTTATATAGTATGTGATTTTTTTGTTGTTCTTCTTTTGTTTGTTTTGTTTTTGCTTTTTTTTCTATTTGCCTAACTGTTGACCCTCTTTCTATCATCTGTATTGCTGCTTGGTATTGTTTTTCTGGTTCTGTTATTGCAAGTAGTGCTTTACAATGCCCTTCTGTTATTTTTCCTTCTTTTGCCATTTCTAGTACTCGTGGTTCTAAGTTTAGTACTCTAACCCAATTTGCTATGGTACTTCTGCTTTTCCCTAGTTTTTTTGCAACTTCTTCTTGTGACATTCCATAAGCATTTATTAGTGTTTTTATTCCTGCTGCTTTTTCTACTGGGTTTAAGTCTTCTCTTTGCATGTTTTCTATTAGTGATATTTCTGAGTTAATTTTTTCGTTGTCTTCTCTTATTATTGCTGGTATTTCTTTTAATCCTGCTATTTTAGATGCTCTCCATCTTCTTTCTCCAGCTATTATGCTGTAATATCCATCTTTTTGTGTTACAACTATTGGTTGTATTATTCCATATTCTTTTATTGATTGTGCTAATTCTTCTAGGGCTTCTTGGTTGAATTTTTTTCTTGCTTGTTCTTTGTTTGGCTCTACTTCTGTTATTTTTAAATTTTTTAGTGTGTCATTTTCTTGCATTTGTTCTTCTTCTGGTGCTGGTCCAAATAATGCGTCTAATCCTTTTCCTAATCCTGTCATTTTTGCCATTTTTTCTCCTCCTAATTTTTATAAATTGAAATATATGCTTTTATAACATGTGTTTTGCCTTTTTTTCTTCTTCATTGTTTTTTGATAAGAATTCTTTGGCAAATTTTAAATAACTTTTTGCTCCTTTTGATTTTGGATCATATTCTGTAATTGGCATTCCATAACTTGGAGCTTCACTTAGCCTTACATTTCTTGGTATTACTGTTTTGTATACTTTTTCTCCAAAGTATTTTTTTACTTCTTTTACTACTTGGTTTGATAGGTTTGTTCTTATGTCATACATTGTAAGTAGTGCTCCTTCTATTTGTATGTTTTTGTTTAGATGTTTTTTTACTAGGTTTACTGTGTTTAGTAATTGACCTAATCCCTCTAATGCAAAGTATTCACATTGTACAGGTATTAGCACACTGTCTGATGCTGTAAATGCATTTAATGTAACTAGCCCTAGTGATGGTGGACAGTCTATTAATATGTAGTCAAATTTGTTTTTTATTTCGTCTAGTTTTTCTTTTAGCCTTTGTTCTCTTGACATCATTGATACTAGTTCTACTTCTGCTCCTGCTAGGTTCATGTTTGATGGACATACTTTTAGGTTTTTTATCATTGTTTTTTGTATTGTTTCTTCTATGCTAGTTTCATTTACTAATATGTCATATGTTGATGTTTCTACTTCTTTTTCTACTCCTAGTCCACTTGTGGCATTTCCTTGTGGGTCAGCATCTATTAACAATACTTTTTTCCCTTTTTTTGCTAGTATTGTTCCTAAGTTTACTGTTGTTGTGGTTTTTCCTACTCCACCTTTTTGGTTTGCTAGTGCTATTATTTTTCCCAATTTGATTGCCTCCATTTTTAGTTTATTTTTACGTTTTAGTTTCTGTTTGTTATATTATATATGATATAAAAATATTGCAAAAAAGTCAATGAATTTTAAGAAATTTATTGACTTTTTTTGAACTATTAGAAAAATCAAAGATTTTCCTATAATATTAACACTTTTATTTTATAGGTTCTTTTGCTGGCATACCTGGTTTTCTTGGGTATTTTGCTGGTGTTTGTTTTATTTTCTTTGTTATTACAAGACTTCTTCCTATATCACTTTTTGGTAATTCAAATTTTTCTATTTTTTCTATTTTTCCACCTAGAACTGAAATACTTTTTTTACTTTGTTCTAGCTCTTCTTCTATTTTGGGTCCTTTCATGCTAATAGTGTAACCATTTATTGCGACTAATGGTATTAGGTATTCTTCAAGTGTTGCAAGGTTTGCTACTGCTCTTGATATGGCATAGTCATACTGTTCTCGATTTTTTTTGTTTTGTCCAAATTCTTCTACTCTTGCATGTACCGCTTCTGTTTTTGATAGTTTTAGTTTTTCTTTTACTTCTTTTAAAAAGTTTATTCTTTTATTTAGAGAATCTAATAATGTTAGTTCTATGTCCTCTCTAATTATTTTTAGTGGTATTCCAGGAAGTCCTGCTCCTGTCCCTACATCTATTACTTTGGCATTTTTCTTTATTTGTTTACTAATTGTTATTGAGTCTATAAAATGTTTTAAAATAATTTCTTTTGGATTTGTTATTGCAGTTAAGTTTATTTTTTCATTCCATATTAATAAAAGTTCCATATATGTGTAAAATTTGTCGATTTGTTCTTCTTGCAACTTTATTTCTATTTCTTCACTGTACTTTTTTATAATTTCACTAAATTCTTGTTTTTCCATAACTACTCCTTTTATTTGACAAAGTTTATATATTTTTATTGCGTAATAATTCTCATGAGCTAACAAATCATATAAATTTTGTCATTAATTTTTAAACTGGATTTTGTTGTAAATAAACTAATAATACTGATATGTCTGCTGGTGAGACTCCTGATATTCTTGAGGCTTGTCCAATTGAATGTGGTTTTAATTTGTTTAGTTTTTGTCTTCCTTCTAAGCTTATTCCTTTTATTTTTTCATAATCAATATTTTCAGGCAAGATTTTGCTTTCTAGTTTTTTGAATTTTTCTACTTGTGCTTCTTGCATTTTTATATATCCTTCATATTTTATTTGGATTTCTACTTCTTCTTTTTCTTGTCTTGATAATTTAGGTCTTGTTTCATCTATAATAGCTAGTTTTTCATAGTTTAATTCTGTTCTTTTAAGTAGTTCTGACATTTTTGTTCCTGTTGATAGTTCTGCTGTTCCATTGTTTTTTAGAAGTTCGTTTACTTGTTTTGTTGGTTTTACAACCGTGTTTTTTAGTCTTTCTATTTCTGTTTCTATATTTTTCTTTTTTTGTTCAAATTTTTTGTATCTTTCATCTGAAATTAATCCTATTTCATGTCCTATTTTTGTTAATCTTAAATCAGCATTGTCTTGTCTAAGTAGCAAACGGTATTCTGCTCTTGATGTCATCATTCTGTATGGTTCGTTTGTTCCTTTTGTAACAATATCATCAATTAGTACTCCTATATATCCTTGTGTTCTGTCTAATATTAATGGCTCTTTTCCTTTTATTTTTTGTACACTGTTGATTCCTGCAATTAAGCCTTGACATGCTGCTTCTTCATATCCTGATGTTCCATTTATTTGTCCTGCCATGAATAGTCCATCTATTCCTTTGTATTCTAATGATAGTTTTAAATTTGATGGGTCTATACAGTCATATTCGATTGCATATGCTGGTCTTGTAAATTCTGCCTTTTCTAATCCTGGTATTGTATGGTATAATGCAATTTGCACATCTTCTGGCAATGAGGAACTCATGCCTTGTATGTACATTTCTTCAGTGTCTGTTCCTACTGGTTCAACAAATGCTTGATGTCTTGGCTTGTCACTAAATCGTACTACTTTGTCTTCTATTGATGGACAATATCTTGGGCCTGTTCCTTCTATCATTCCTGCATATAGTGGTGAACGATGTAGGTTTTGTTTTATTATTTCATGTGTTTTTTCGTTTGTGTATGTTAAGTAACAATCTACTTGTTCGAAGTCTTTTGGTTCGTTTTCAAATGAGAATGCTTCTATTCCATTGTCTCCTTTTTGTATTTCCATTTTACTAAAGTCTATGCTTCTTCTATTTATTCTAGCTGGTGTTCCTGTTTTAAATCTTACTAAGTTTATTCCTATTTTTTTTAGTGTTTCTGATAGTTGGTTTGCTGCTGCTACTCCATCTGGTCCACTTTCCTTGGAAAACTCTCCTATGAATATTTTTCCTTTCAGATATGTTCCTGTTGCTAATATTACTGCTTTTACTTTGTAGATTGCTCCTATATCTGTTGTTACTGAAGTTACTTTTCCATTTTCTACTTGTATGTCTACTATTTCTCCTTGTTTTACTTCTAAGTTTTCTTGTTTTTCTAATGTGTGTTTCATTTGTGCTTGATATTTTTTTCTGTCTGCTTGGGCTCTTAATGAGTGTACTGCTGGTCCTTTTGATGTGTTTAGCATTTTTATTTGTATCATTGTTTCATCTATATTTTTTCCCATTTCTCCTCCAAGGGCATCTATTTCTCTTACTAGATGTCCTTTAGAGCTTCCTCCTATGTGTGGGTTGCATGGCATATTTGCTATTGCTTCTAGACTGATTGAAAATATTAGTGTTTTCATTCCAAGTCTTGCTGCTGCCAAAGCTGCTTCACATCCTGCGTGTCCTGCTCCAACAACTGCTACATCATATTCGCCTGCTATATAGTTCATTTTTTATCACATTCCTTTCTATTTTTGGTTTTTATTTTTTATTAGATTTTTTATAAATGTTTTATTTTGAGATGTTTTTCACCTTTTCCTTGTGAAACAGGAAATCTTGTTTTTCAGAATTGTTTAGTTGTTTTTTACTTTTAAGTTATTGTTGTTTGCTTTTATTTTTTGTGTTTTTCGCTTTTATTTGTGTGTTTTTCTTGTTTTTTCTTTTTTATGTATGTTTTTACTTGTTAGTTCTTATTGTTATGTATTCTTGTTGCTTTTTTGTTTTTATTTGTTGCTTACGACTTTTTTAATTATGCAAAAATATATAAAGTTGTGTGATAATTTCTTGACATGAGCTTTTTTATAATTATTATATTTTTACAAATATTTATTTACAGAGCTTATTTGTTTTGTTTGCTTTTATTTTGCTCTTATTTTAGTTTTTTGTTTGTATTTGTGGAATTATATTGTTTTTTTATAAAATTGTCTTATTTTTCATTTTCGTAAAGAATTATTAAGCTTGTTTTATTGCAATTCACAACTAAAATTTTTATATATAAATTTATTTTTTTATATAATGATTTTTGTTGCTACTAATTCAATTTTATTTTCCTAAGCAAAATTTAGCAAAAATTTCATTTATTATATCTTCACTTATTATTTCTCCTGTTATGTTTCCTAAATCTTCTAATATGTCTTTTATGAAAATTGCTATTATATCTAATGGCATTTTTTGGTTTATTGTTTCTTTTGTCTTTTTTACATTTTCAATTGCTTTTGTTATTAAGTTTTTGTGTCTTATGTTTGTAATTATTATTTCATTGTCTAAATTTATTTGGTTTAAGTTAAACATTTTTGTTATTTCTTCTTGTAGCTCTACTATTCCCTCATTATTTAGTGCTGATATTTTTATAATTTTGCTGTTTTGTTTTTGTAGGTTTTTATCTTTTTCTTGTAGTACTGTTTTTAAGTCTGTTTTGTTTAGTAATATTATTGATTTTTTGTCTTTTATTAGTTCTAATATTTCTATATCTTCTTGTGTTAATTCTTGTGTTATGTCGAAAATTGCAATAATTAAATCTGCTTCTTTGGCTATTTCCCTAGATTTTGCTATTCCTATTTTTTCTACTTCGTCTTTTGCTTGTCTTATACCTGCTGTATCTATTAATTTTAATGGTATTCCATTAATGTTTACAAATTCTTCTATTGTGTCTCTTGTTGTTCCTGCATATTGGGTTACAATTGCTCTGTCTTCTTTGAGTATGGCATTTAATAATGATGATTTTCCAGCGTTTGGCTTTCCTATTATTGCTGTTTTTATTCCCTCTTTTATTATTTTTCCATTGTCAAAGCTTTTTTCTAGTGTTTGTAATTTTTGTTCTACTTTGTTTAACATTTCTAGTATTTGTTTATTTGTGATTTCCTCTACGTCATATTCTGGATAGTCTATTGCAACTTCAATTCCTATCATTACATCTAATATGTCTTGTTTTATTTGTGCTATTTGTTTTGATAATATACCGTTCTAATTGTTTTATTCCTGTTTTTGCTTCTCTTTCAGATTTTGCATGAATTACGTCTATTACAGATTCTGCTTGTATTAGGTCTATTCTACCATTTAGGAATGCTCTTTTGGTGAATTCTCCTGGTTCTGCAAGCTCTGCTCCATTTTTTAAACATAGTTCTAGTATTTTTTTTACCATTATATTTCCACCATGTGAGTTGATTTCACACATATCTTCTGTTGTATAGCTTTTTGGTGCTTTAAAATATGATACTAGTACTTCATCTATAATTTCACCATTTTCTACTATATTTCCATATTTTATTGTGTATCCTTTTATTTTTTTAGTTTTGTTTTTTGGTTCAAATATTTTGTTTAGAATTTCGAAACATTCTTTTCCACTTATTCTTACTATTCCTATTCCTCCAATTCCTGGTGCCGTAGAAATTGATGCTATTGTATTCATTCTTTTTTCTCCTTTCTCGTTTGTCTATAAAAAAATATATCAATACATTTAATAGATTAATTTACGTTAGTAAAATTGTGTACAATTCTTATATTATAGGAAGTTTTCCAAACTTCCTATAATATAAAAATAGGCCAAAGATGAACTTACAAAAAATTTGTAAAATCCGACCTTTGACCTCCGATTTTTATTGGTTTTTGTTTTTTAGTGATACTATTATTCTTCTATATGGTTCTTCCCCTATGCTTGTTGTTTCTACTCTTGAATGTTTTTGTAATTTACTATGTATTATTTTTCTTTCATATGCTTGCATTGGCTCTAGTTTTATTGGTTGTCCTGTTCTTGTTACTGTTTTTGCAACTTTAGTTGCTAGATCTTCTAGGGTTTTTTCTCTTTTTTCTTTATAACCACCTATGTCTAGTATTACTCTAATTCTGTTTTCTATTCCTTTTCCACCTATTGCAGATAGGATGTTTTGTAATGCATATAGTGTTTCTCCTCTGTATCCAATTAGGTATCCTAGGTTTTGGCTCGTAATGTTTACATTTATGTGGCTTTCTGTATTTGTTATTTCATATTTTGTACCTTCTGGTAGTTGTTTTATGAATTCTTTTAGAAAGTTTTCTAGGTTTTGTTTTGCTTTTTCTTGTTCTTGTTTATTTAAGTGTATTTGTTTTTTTGGTGTTATTTTGTTTTCTTTTATTGTCATTTCTACTTTTACTATTCTTGGTGCTAAAATACTAAAAAAGCTTCTTTTGTCTTCGTTTTCTAATACTTTGATGTCTACGCAGTCTTTTGGAACGTTTAATTGTTTTAAACCATTTTCTATGGCTTCATTTGTTGTTTTTCCTTCTGCTATTATTGTTTTTTCCATAGATTACTCCTCCTAATCTTCTTGTGCTATTGCTTTATCTAATATTATTCTTTCTAGAATCATTAAAATGTTACTTATTAACCAATATAGTGCTAATCCAAGTGGTGCTACAAATGCTATTGATATTGACATTATTGGCATCATCCAAGACATCATTTTGTTTGTTTGCATTACTGCATCCATTTCGTTTTCTTTTTGTTCTTCTTGGTTTTCTCCCACTTCTATTACTGCTTTTTCTTTCTCTTTTTTCTTTTCTTGCATTGCTGTTGTCATTCTTATTGATACAAATGATGATATTATGTAAAGGATTGGTATTACATATACTGTATAGTCTGTCATGTTTTGTTGAGGTATTTTACTAAGGTCTAATCCTAAAAAGTTCATTTGTATGTTTAGTTTTTCTACATTGTTGTCTTTTGGATTTTTTTCTTTTAACCATTGATATTCTCTTATTAAGTCAATTTCTGGATATACTTTGCTTATTTCTCTTCCCTCTTCTTGTAGTTGTGTTACGTATTTGTTTATGTCTTCTGTTGGGATTTTTTCCATATATGTTATTGGACTTTTTACTAGGTAGAATATTGATAGTAGTAATAATAGTTGTACTATTGCTGTTAGACATCCACTAAATGGACTCATTTTTTCGTTTTTGTATAAGTCCATTATTTCTTGGTTCATTTTTTCTGGGTCGTTTTTGTATTTGAATTGTATTGCTTTCATTTTTTCTTGTATTTTTGCACTTTTTTTCATTGTTTTTTGTTGGTTTATTGATAGTGGTATTAATATTAGTTTTATTATGATTGTAAATAAGATGATTGCAATTCCGTAGTTGTTTATTAGGTTATATAAAAACGATAGTAAATAACCGAAAAGACTTGCAAAAAATTCAAACATATATGTTCCTCCTAAGTTTATTTTAATGGGTCATATCCACCTTTTGAGAAAGGATTACATCTTAAAATTCTGTAAATTCCTTTGATGCTTCCTTTTATTGCTCCATATTTTTGTATCGCTTGTTTTGTGTATTCTGAGCAGGTTGGATAGTATTTGCAATGAATGTTTTTACTTTTAAAGACTATTGAGATGTTTTTTTGATACCATTTTATTAGCCATATCAGTAATTTTTTCATAGCTTTTCCTCTATTATTTTTGCTTTATCAAATATTGTTTTTATGTCTTGGTTTATGTTTTTATATGTTGCTTTTTTTATGTCTACTTTTTTCTTCCATAAGATTACTATTTGGTTTCCCGTTTTTATTGTTTCTTCTTGGGTTCTGTAACTTTCTCTTATTAGCCTTTTGATTTTATTTCTTTTTACTGCTTTTGCTATTTTTACGCTAATTGCTATTCCTAAGAAGTTTATTTTTTGTTTGTTGTTTATTTTTATGAATGCTTCAAGGTATTTTCCCCCATAGTATGAGCCTTTTGATAAAGTGTTTTTGAATTCATAGTTTTTTTTCATCATTTTTGTTTTTTTCATTCTTTGTTTTTCCTTTCTTTCAAGGTAAATACAAAGGAATTTTATACTAGTTAAAGCTTTTGACCAAATTTGTTTTATAATTTGGTACACAAACAATTTGTCTGTTATGTGTTATAGGAAAATTTAAAGGTTTTCCTATAACATTAACACGTCCTTTTTGCTTTTTATACTAGTTTTAGCTTTTTATTTTTATGCTGTTAGTTTTTTTCTTCCTTTTGCTCTTCTTGCTTTTAGTACGTTTCTACCTGCTCTTGTTTTCATTCTTTTCATAAATCCGTGTTCTTTCTTTTCTTGTCTATTTTTTGGTTGAAATGTTCTTTTCATTTTCCATACACCTCCTACTGTTTAATCAACAAGTATATCGATTATACCTCATCTTATGGTATAAAGTCAAGTATTTTTCAAATTTTTTTTATTTTTATTTTATGTTGATTTTTAGTTTTTTTGTTTTGTTTTCCACAGTTTTTTGTCTTTTTTTCCACATAAAAAAATTTTTTTCCACAATTTTGTTGACTTATTGTGTATAAATCTGTTATTATTGGGGAGTAAAAAATTATGAGAGATTTTTACTGAAAATACTTGAATTTATGTTCGTATAAATCATCTTTGTTTTTACAAAATTTTATTAAACTTATCAACATCTGTGGATAAGTTTGTGGATAACTTTTTAATAGAAAGGATGATTTTTAATGGCTTTTGAAAATGATGAACTGATGAATAAAATTAAGAATGAGCTTAGACCAGAACTTACTACAATTTCTTTTAATACTTGGATTGACCCTTTAAATATTAGAAGTATTGATGGAAATCATATTGTTTTTACTGCTGTTTCTGAGTTTCAAAAGGATTTTATTGAAAATAAGTATAAACCTTTAATTTTGAATACTTTGCAGTTTATTACTAATAAAGATTGGACTTATGATGTTATTGATTTGGAAAAAGAGGCTAAGGAAAAAGGTCTAGATTCAGATGGAAATACTACAATTGCTAGTTCCGCAACAGAAATAAAAACAAATGTTGTTTCTAATGAAGTTCAGCTTAATCAATCTTCTTTAAATCCTAAATATACTTTTGAGACTTTTGTTATTGGGGATAATAATGAGTTTGCTAATGCTGCTGCTTTGGCAGTTGGAAATAATGAACGTGCTTCTGCGTATAATCCTTTGTTTTTGTATGGGGGCGTAGGTCTTGGAAAAACTCATTTGATGCATGCTATTGGTAATAGAATGATTGAGAATAATAGGGATTGTAATGTTTTGTATGTTACTTCTGAAAAGTTTACTAATCAATTGATTAATGCTATTAGGGATAATAAGAATGAACTTTTTAGGAAAAAGTATAGAAATATTGATGTTTTGCTTATTGATGATATTCAGTTTATTGGTGGGAAAGATAGAGTTCAAGAGGAGTTTTTTCATACTTTTAATACTTTGTATGAGGAACATAAGCAAATTGTTGTTTCTAGTGATAAGCAACCTAAGGAAATTCCTTTTCTAGAGGATAGGTTAAAATCTAGGTTTGAATGGGGGCTTTTAGCTGATATTTCTATTCCTAGTTATGAAACTCGTCTTGCTATTTTGAGGAAAAAGGCTCAAGAGGAGAGTATTGTTATTGATGATTATATTCTTTCTAATATTGCTAATCGTATTGATTCTAATATTAGGGAACTTGAGGGGGTTTTTAATAAAATTGTTGCAATGGCTTCACTAACTCATAGTCCTATTACTATTGAGCTTGCTGAGAGTGTTATTAATGAGTTTAAGTATGAAAAGGAAAAGGTCATTTCTTGTGATTTTATTAAAGAGACTGTTGCTAAGTATTTTAGTATTAACAAAGATGATTTATCTAGTAATAAGCGTTCTAATGATATTGCTTTTCCAAGACAAATTGCTATGTATTTGTGTAGGGAAATTGCGAATATGTCTTATCCTCAAATTGGAAATGATTTTGGGGGTAGGGATCATTCTACTGTAATGCATGGTTGTAAGAAGATTGAAAAAGAAATTAAGGAAAAAAATAATACTAAGCTGATTGTGGAAAGTGTTAAAAATATTATTGTTGATGGCAAACAATAATGATTGAAATGTTTTTTTGACTTTTTTGAAATTTGTGTTTGAAAAATTATTGTTCGGAAAAAACTTTTTAATCTATTCTTACGGAAATCATAGATTGGATATCCACACCTAGTTGTTAATATGTTGTTTATAAGGTGTGTATATATCTGTTTTGCACAATTTGATTTGGAAAGTGTGGATAATTGGCTTGGTTTTCCACTGACTTATTAACAACACTTTTTTTAGGGATTTCAACTTTAAACAGTGTTTTCCACATTTTCCACAAGACCTAATACTATTACTACTAATAATATTATATTTATATTAAAGGAGGAAGCAAAATGAAAATAGTTTGTTATAAGGATACAATCCTAAAAGCTATTAATTCCGTAGTAAAAGGTGTAGCTTCAAAAACTACTATGCCTATACTAGAAGGAATCTTAATTCAAACAAATGATAATGAAATAAAATTAACTACTTATGATTTAGAAATTGGTATTGAATATGTTATGAATTGTGAGGTAAAAGAACAGGGTAGTACTGTTGTTAATGCTATAATGTTTAGTGAAATTATTAGAAAGTTACCTAATACTGAAATACATATTTCTATAAATGATAAAAATTTGTTGGAAATTGAGTGTGAGGGGTCTTTATATAAACTTGCTACTATGAATCCAGAGGAATTTCCAGAACTTCCTAAAATTGAGGTTGAGAATTCTATTGAATTAGATCAAAATGTTTTGAAGAATATGATTAGGAAAACGATTTTTGCTGTAAGTCAAGAGGAGAGTAGACAGATTTTTACAGGTTGTTTGTTTGAGATTGAGAGTAATAAGCTGAGTTTGGTTTGTGTTGATGGGTTTCGTTTGGCTTTGAGGTCTATTTTCTTGAATAAACAGAGTAATGATTTTAAGGCTGTTATTCCTGGTAAGACTTTGAATGAGGTTAATAAGATTATTTCAGATAGTTTTGAACCTATAAAGATTGGTGTTGCTAAGAATCAAGCTTTGTTTGAAATGGATAATTGTAAGGTTGTTACTAGGATTTTAGATGGTGAATTTTTAAATTATAAAAATGTTATTCCAAGTAATTGGGAAACTAAGATTAAGGTAAATAAAAATAATATTCAGGATAGTTTTGAAAGGATTAGTTTAATTTCAGCATCAAGTGTTGAGAAAGAGAAGAAGTATCCTGTAAAAGTTCAGGTTGAGATTGGTAAGGTTGTTATTTCTTGTACTACACAAACGGGAGATGCAAAGGAAGAACTTTTTGTTGAAACTGAAGGAAAAAATTTGGAGGCAGGATTTAATCCTAAGTATTTCTTAGATTGTTTAAAAGCTATTGAAGATGAAGAGGTTTTTGTTGAATTTGGAACAAGTATTTCTCCTTGTTTGATAAAATCTATTGAAAATAATGATTATACTTATATGATTTTACCAATTAGGCTGAAAGAAGAAGATTAGAGGTGGAGTTTTTCTACCTTTAAATTTTTGTGGATTAATATTTTTAATATATATCAATTTTTTAACTAGAAACCAAAATGTTTTACACAAGTTATTTGTAATTTGTGTAAAATGATTTTTAAAAGCAGAGAAAAACGAAGCTTTTTAAATATATTTTAAGGTTTTTAGAGTAAATTATATTTAATTGATTTTTAATGATTTTTTATGTATTTATATAAATATATATGAATATATTTTGATTTTTTTTGAATATAATTAAAAATTAGAATAAATTAGATTAAAAAAGAAAAAAATTAAAAAAAAGAGAAAAATTTATACACAATTGGAGAATAAAATGTGGATTACAAAAATTAAAATAAAGAATTTTAGAAATTACAAATTTGAAGAGATTATTTTGGATAAAGATATTAATTTATTTTATGGTGAAAATGCACAGGGAAAAACTAATATTATAGAAGCTATTTTTTTGACTAGTATGGGGAAGTCTTTTCGTGCTAAAAAAGATAAGGAAATGATTAATTTAGATTCTGAAAGTGCTGAAGTGGAAATTGAATTTGAGAAGTCTGATAGGGATGGCAAAATTAAGATTGAATTATTTAATAAAAAGAATATTTATTTGAATGGAATTAAATTAAAAAAGTTGAGTGAA
Organism: uncultured Clostridium sp.; assembly: GCA_948468045.1. Lineage (GTDB taxonomy): Bacteria > Bacillota > Clostridia > TANB77 > CAG-508 > CAG-269. The sequence goes on from CAOKGO010000017.1 coordinate 28,327, forward strand.
TTATTGGGGAATATTAATATTGTTATTTTTACTCCAGATGATATTAATATTTTAAAGGGTAGTCCTCAAAATAGACGTAGATTTTTAGATATTATGATAAGTCAGTTGAAACCTAATTATATGTATCATTTAAATTTGTATTTGAAAACAATTGAACAAAGAAATAATTATTTAAAACAAATTAAAGAAGAGAATAAGGATGAAAAGTTATTAGATATTTGGGATGAAAAATTAATTGAAGAGGCAGATATTATTTTTAAATATAGAAATGAATATATGGAAAAAATAAAAAATAAAATAAAAAATATTCATAAAGAAATTACTAATAATAAGGAAGATATTGAAGTTAGTTATTTTTCTGAATGTGAAAGTAAGGATAGTTATTTTAATTTATTGAGGCAAAGAAGAAAATTGGATATTATAAAAGGGTTTACAACAAAAGGGATTCATAGAGATGATTTTTTTATAAAAATTAATAATAAAGAGTTAGATGTTTATGGTTCTCAAGGTCAACATAGGACAGCTATTCTTTCTTTAAAACTTTCTGAACTTAATATTGTGAAAGATGAAATAGGGGAAGCGCCAATTTTGCTATTAGATGATTTTATGTCTGAGCTTGATGAAAATAGAATAAGAAGTTTTTTGAGTAAAATTGAAAATACTCAAGTTATTATTACTTGTACTGAAAAATTAGAGGTTGAAAATAAAAAGATTTTAATATATAATGTGGAAGAACGGAAAAATAATAGAGTATGAACATGAATGAGGTATAATAGTGGGCTGATTAATATTTTCTAACTTTTGATGTGTAATGTCAGCTTATGTTTTTTTGTTCGTCTACCAAATTTGCTTTTGTAAATTTGTGTAGAATGTGTTTTTATTATACAATAAAAAAGTTATTTTTATTTATAAATAATATTATTATGCTATTTTTGTTCTAGTATAGGAAAAAGTTTTCTATAATATGAACTAATATATACAAAATTGTTTTAGCAGTTTTGGAAAGTGAACAAAGGTGGACATGTAAGGTATTTAAAAGGTAAAAAATTTTAAATCATGTTCTTTTTGTTTTATAAAAGGAGGAAACTAAAATGGAAAAATTTGAGCATGAATATGGTGCTGAGCAAATTCAAGTATTAGAGGGATTAGAGGCAGTTAGGAAAAGACCAGGAATGTATATAGGTAGTACATCTGTTAGAGGATTACATCATTTAGTTTATGAAATTGTTGATAATGGTGTTGATGAGGCTCTAGCTGGTTATTGTACAGAAATTAATGTAGTTATTGAGCCAGGAAATATTATCTGTGTGACAGATAATGGTAGGGGAATTCCTGTTGAAATTCACCCTAAAACTAAAATTTCTACTGCGGAAACGGTTTATACTGTTTTACATGCAGGTGGAAAGTTTGGTGGAGATAGTGGATATAAAGTATCTGGAGGGCTTCATGGAGTTGGTGCATCTGTTGTTAATGCTTTGTCAAATTGGACTGAAGTTGAGATTAAAAGAGATGGTAGTCTTTATAAAATGAAGTTTGAAAAAGGTAAGACGATTCAAAAGCTAGAGAAGATAGGTGATGCAACTGGAACTGGTACGAAGGTAAGATTTTTTGCTGATGATACTATTTTTGAAAGTACTGAATATGAGTATGATGTTTTAGAAAAGAGATTTCGTGAGATTGCTTTTTTAACTAAAGGTTTGAAGATTACTATTGAAGATCAAAGGGAGGAAACTCCAAAGAAAGCAGAGTTTTGTTTTGAGGGTGGTTTGATTTCTTTTGTTGAATTTTTAAATAAAAATAAGGAAAAGTTGCATAAATCTCCAATTTATATTGAAAAGACAGATGGTGAGGTTCCAGTAGAGATTGCAATTCAGTATACTTCTAGTTATTCTGAAAATATTTATACGTTTACTAATAATATTAATACAATTGAGGGAGGAACTCATTTAGAGGGATTTAAAAGGTCTTTGACAAAAGTTTTTAATGATTATGCAAGAAGTCATAAAATTTTAAAAGAGAAAGATCCAAATTTGCAGGGAGAGGATATTAGAGAAGGGATAACTGCTGTTGTTTCTGTAAAGGTAAAAGAACCACAATTTGAGGGACAAACTAAGACAAAGCTTGGAAATAGTGAAGTAACAGGTGTTGTGCAAAGTATGGTTAATGAGTCTTTATCAAGTTTTTTAGAGGAAAATCCAAATGTTGCAAAAGCTGTTTTGGAAAAATGTATTAGTGCTTCAAGGGCAAGGGAAGCTGCAAGAAAAGCTAGAGAATTAGCAAGGAAAAAAAGTTCTTTAGAGACTTCTACTTTGCCAGGTAAGCTTGCAGATTGTAGTAGTAAGAATCCTGATGAATGTGAAGTTTATATTGTTGAGGGAGATTCTGCTGGTGGTAGTGCAAAACAGGGTAGAGATAGGAAGTTTCAAGCTATTTTACCTCTTTGGGGTAAAATGTTGAATGTGGAAAAGGCAAGAGCAGATAAAATTTATGGAAATGATAAATTAAATCCTGTGATTTTAGCGGTAGGAGCAGGTATTGGTAGTGATTTTGATGTTACTAAAATAAGATATGGTAAAGTTATTATTATGGCTGATGCTGATGTTGATGGGGCTCATATTAGAACATTATTATTGACATTTTTCTTCCGTTATATGAGGCCTTTAATAGAAAATGGTAATGTATTTTTGGCTCAACCACCATTGTATAAATTATCAAAAAAGGGAATGGAAGATAAGTATTGTTATACAGATGAAGATTTGGAAAAAGCTTATAAAGAGTTAGAAGAAAAAGGAATTTCAAGGGATCAATTAGGTCTTCAAAGATATAAAGGTTTAGGTGAAATGAATCCAGAGCAATTGTGGGAAACTACTATGAATCCAGAAACAAGAACTTTAGTTAAGGTTACGATGGATGATGCTATTAAGGCAGATGAAATATTTACTTTACTTATGGGGGATGAAGTAGAACCTAGAAGAGTTTTTATTCAATCTAATGCAAAATATGTTAAGAATTTAGATATATAGGAGTGTGTGTGGAAGTTTCTTTTTACTTATTTTTATGTAAGTAGAAAAAAAGTGACAAGATAAAGATTTTATGACATTTTATATAACTTTTAACGCTACGTATTTGTTCGTGTGCCAATTTTAAGGTAGTAAAATTGTGTACAATTCTTTATATTATAGTAAGTTTGGAGAACTTTGGTACCATATGAAGTGTAGATAATCATTTATTGATTTCTATACTTTCCTATAATATAAAATTTAAAGCCAGATAAAATTTTTATCTGGCTTTAATCATAAAGCTAATAATAATCTCTACTAAAACTAATATACCTAATATTTAAACCTAATATATATTGCTATATAAATAAGCCTTATACCAAATATATTAATCAGTCGCTCGACTATCAATACACCACAAGTAACTATATTTATCCCAAGGGGACTACTAATAACCACTTCATAAAAAATACACTAGATATAAAAATAATCTTAGCTCGAATAAGTTACCTATCATTTGACCATATTAAAAAATTTAATAAAGAGAATCATACAGCCTACAAACAAATAATTTACTCTTATCGCCGACATATTATAATATAAAAATACACTATAATACATCTTTGTCCGAATAACAATGAACTAATTTAATCCATAGCTACTCTTGGCTCAACTATTATTAACCTTATAAAATTATTATTTACAAAAATAAAAAAAATATTCAAAAAATAAAAAAATTTTTTAAATATATATTTTATTCTACGAATATGATAAGGTTTTTGAATTGAAGCTTTTTTTATATTATAGGAAAGTTCTCTGAACTTCCTATAATATAAAGCGTTCCACGAAAAAATTGCTTTGCAATTTTCGAGAGAGAACAATAGTGGGCTGATTGATATTCTCTAATTTTTATATGTAGTGTTCAGCCCACGTTTAATTGTTCGTCTGCCAAATTTGCTTTAGCAAATTTGTGTAGAATGTTTGATGTTATAGGGAAAATCTTTGATTTTTCCTATAACAGAACAAAGACGAGGCATGAAGAATAATCTAAAAGGTCATAAAATTTTAATCATGCCACTTTTGTTCTATTATAGGAAAGTTCTCTGAACTTCCTATAATATCAAGTGTTCCACAGAAAATTGCAAAGCAATTTTCGCGGACGAACAAAGACGAGGCATGAAGAATAATCTAAAAGGTCATAAAATTTTAATCATGCCTCTTTTGTTCTTATTAAAAAAAGGAGTTAATTTTTTTGCAAAATTAGTCGAAAAAAGAAGATGAGTTTTTCTTGACAATAGATTAAAAACAATGTAAAATAAATTCTATAAATTTAGGAGGTGAATAGTATAAGGAAAAAAAATGAAAATATTCCAGTATCAACTCAAAGCTGGATTCCCATAGAAGAAATAAAAAGTAATGGCATTATAAAAATGAAAAATCAATATGTAAAAGTATTGAAAGTTACTCCGATTAATTATAATCTAAAATCAGATTTAGAAAAAAAAGCTATTTTGAATTCTTATAAAATTTTTTTAAAAACATGTAATTTTGATATTCAGATTTTGATTCAAAGCTCTAAAGAAAATTTAGAAAAAAATATTTTTAATATAAAGAAAAATATTCAGAAAAAAGAAAATAAATATTTAGAAAAAATTTCTGAAAATTATATTGAATATATTAATCAAATTAATTCTAGTAAAAAGTCATCATCAAAGAATTTTTATATTATTATTTCTAAAAAAATTTCAAAAGAACAAGATTTTAACGAATCATTTGAAATAATAAAAAATGATTTAAAAGAAAAATATTTTAAAATTAAAGAATGTTTATCAAGATGTGGAAATTCAGTATTTGAGGTAAGTACAAAAGAGGAAATTTTAAAAATAATTAATTCTTTTTTTAATACAAGAAAAGAAATGAATTTAAAAAATGATAAAAAGGAGGAATATTATAATTAAAAAAAATAATACTAAAAAATTCGAAAAAATAGATGGGAGTATATCAGATAAAGATAAGATTGCACCAGCTTATATTAACATGGAAAATCCCAAATTTATTGAAATTGACAATTTATATTATGCTGGTTTAATTGTTGTTAATTATTATAGAGAGCAATCTGATATTTTATTAAAAACTTTAATAGAAACAAATATTAATATGAATTTATCTATATTTTATGAAAAACAAGACCCATATAAAACAATAAAAAATTTAACTTATCATATTGGTAATGTAGGGGTAGAATTAAAAGAATCTAATAGCAATAGGCAAGATATTGATATTGCAGCTTTTGCTTATAATGATGCAAAATATATTAGAAGAGAAATTCAGGTAAATAATGAAGATATTTATTTTTTATATATTTATATTAATATTTTTGCAGAAAATCAGAAAGAATTAGAATATTATTTAAATAAAATAGAAGGAATAACACAAAGCAAAGGTATGCAAACAAGAAGAGCAAATTTTAGACAGGAAGAAACTTTAATTAGTTGTTTGCCATTTGCAGAAAATCCAAATTTTATAAAAGATGCAGCTAAAAGAAATATTTTAACGTCAGGGCTTATTTCTACATATCCATTTATATCTTCTACAATTTTTGATGATGAAGGAATTTTTATAGGTACAAATATTTATAATAGTTCTCTTGTATTTATTGATAGATATAATACAGATAAATATAAAAATGCAAATATTTGTATTTTTGGTACAAGTGGTGCGGGAAAATCTTTTTATACAAAATTATTAATTTTGAGATATAAATTATTAGGAATAAAACAATATATTATAGACCCAGAAAGGGAATATGATAAATTATGCAATAAATTAAAAGGTACACTTATAAAAATTGGACCAAATTCTGATACATATATCAATATTTTAGAAATTAGAAAGGAAAGTATTGAAGAAGGAGAAAGTGGATATTTAGCAACTAAAATTGGCAAATTAATAGGATTTTTTAATTTAATATTTGGAGAACTAAATGAGGAAGAAAAAGCATTAATTGAAGAAAAATTAATAGAAACTTATCATACTAAAGACATTACATTTAATGATGATAGTTTATATAAAATAAATCAAGAAAAAATATTAGGAAAAGAATTTAAAAGTTCAAGAGATATGCCAATTTTGGAAGATTTATATGAAATATTAGGAGAAGACGAAAAAACAAATAAATTTAAAACTAAATTAATTCCTTTTGTAAAAGGATCAATGAAGTTTTTTAATAATTATACAAATATAGAATTAAATAATGATTTAATTATTGCAGATGTTTATGATTTAGGTGAAGAAAATTTAAAATATGGAATGTATCTATTTACAGATATTTTTTGGGATAAAATAAAAGAAAATAGAGAAGAAAAAAAAGCTATTTATTTAGATGAAATTTGGAGATTAATAGGAGTAACTTCGAATAAAGAAGTTGCAAGTTTTATTTATAAAATATTTAAAACAATTAGAAAATATGGTGGAAGTGGGGTGGCAATTACACAAGATATTTCAGATATTTTTAGTTTGGAAAATGGAATATATGGGAAAAGTATTTTAAATAATTCAAGTATAAAAACATTTTTTGCATTAGAAGAAGAAAATATTAAAATATTATCTGAATTTGCATATTTATCAGAAAAAGAAAAAGTAGAAATAAAATCATTAAAAAGAGGAGAATGCTTAATGTTTGTTGGAGAAAATCATATTTTAACAAAAATAGAATGTTCAGAATTAGAAGCAGAAATTCTTAGTAAATAAGAAAAAATATAATAAAAGTAAAATTGCAAAATAAAGAAAGGAAAATGTCAAAAGTGAAAAGAATAATTACAGCTATTAATAATCCAAAATTAAATGAAGCATTAAAGAAAGAGAAAAATTTCGAAGTTGTTGGAAAAGATCTTTTATATAAAGAAGCAATTTTAGAAATATTAGAAAAAGATAAAAATATTGATATTATTATTTTTAGTGAAAATTTAATGGGAGAAATAAAATTAGAAGAATTAATAAAAAAAATAAAATATCAAAATAATGAAATAAAAATAATATTTATATTAGAAGAAAAAAATAATAATTTAGAAAAAATATTAGAAGAAAATAAAATAAAAGATATTTATTATAATAATAAAATTAATTTAAAAGAATTAATAAAAATAATAAATAAAAAAGAAATAAATATGGAAGAAGAAATAATAAATTTAAAAAAGATAATAGAAGAAAAAAATATAAAAGAACAAGAAAATGAAAAAAACAAAAAGGAAGAAACTGTAAAAAAGGAAAAACAAAAGCAACTAGAAAAAGTAAATATGTCAACCAAAATCATTACTTTTTCGGGTAATATTCAAAGTGGAAGAAGTGCGTTAGCCCTAATAATTAGTTATATATTATCAAAAGAAAATAACAAAGTATTACTAATTGATGGTGATATAAAGAAACAAGATTTAAGTTTTTTATTAAGAGATTATAAAAAGAAAAATCTAAGAAATAAAAAAAAATGTAAAAGATTTAAATATAGTAAATATAAAAAATTAAAAAACTATGAAAAGAATATTTATTATTTTGAAATAAAAAAAGAATTAAAACTTTTTACAACAAAAATCAACGATAATTTATATTTTTTTAATAAACTAAAAAATATATTAAAAGATAAAAAAAGAATTTTTTTAGAAATAATAAAAGAAAAATATAATTTTATTATTATAGATTTATCAAAAGATAATTTTGAAAATATAAACCTAAAATTTA
>CAOKGO010000018.1 GCA_948468045.1 uncultured Clostridium sp.
TAATCATGCCACTTTTGTTCTATTATAGGAAAGTTCTCTGAACTTCCTATAATATAAAGCATTCCACAGAAAATTGCAAAGCAATTTTCGCGAACGAACAAAGACGTGGCATGAAAAGTTATCTAAAAGGTCATAAAATTTTAATCATGCCTCTTTTGTTCTTAATAAGAAAATCAAGAAATTTTTAAAAAACTGTATAAAAGTGAGGAGAATAGTATTGAATTACCAAATAGGAGACATTGTAAGAACAAAAAAGCAACATCCTTGTGGAAGCAAACTTTGGGAAATTACAAGAATTGGAGTGGACTTCAAACTAAAATGTCAAGGTTGTGGCCATGTAATAATGATTCCAAGAGAAAAAGCATTAAAAGCAATAACAAAAAAAATAGAGAATGGAGAGGCGTAAGTTACGCTTCTCCATTTTTGGATAATGAAAACTCCACGTTTTACGTGGGGTTCTAAAAGCTTCTAGCACTGAGTAAAATAAAAGGGTTACTCAGTGCCTGTCCCAATTATGCCCAAAAGGGCTACTCAGTGCCTGTCCCAATTATGCCCAAAAGGGTCATTCAGTGCCTGTCCCAAATATGCCCAAAGTGTGATATAATTTTATTAATGTATTATGTTGTAACGTTTTTAAGTTTTAGACGTCTAATATTTAAAGGAGAATAAAAATGCACAATCAACAAATAGAAAAAATATATAATGAGAATTATCCCATTGTTTACAAATATTTATGTTGTATTACACATAATTCAGATATTGCAGAGGAATTGACCCAAGAGACTTTTTATAAAATGATTAAAAATATTGACAATTTTCGCGAAAATTGCAAGTTATCTAGTTGGTTATGTGAAATTGCTAAGAATCTTTGGTTTGATGAATTACGAAAAAGAAGACGTAAGAATTCTAAAGTGGAGATTGTTGAGGTTGTTAATGAAAGTTTAACTAGATGTGAAGATATAGAAGAAAATTTAATTCATAAAGAGGAAGTTTCAATTGCATATAACAGAATTAATCAATTAGACAATGAAACCAAAAGGGTGATGTTTTTAAGGATAAATGCTGAGATGTCTTTTAAGGAAATTGGACAAGTATTGGGTAGAAGTGAAAACTGGGCAAGGGTAACTTTTTATAGAGGAAAGAAAAAAGTAAAGGAGTGTGATTAATATGAAAGAAGAAAAAAGAAATTGTAAAATAATTGAAGATTTACTTCCAGCATATATTGACAATATACTTTTAGAAGAAACTAGGACATTTGTAGAAGTGCATTTAAAAGAATGCCCAAATTGTGAGCAAACATATCAAGAAATGATTGCTGAAATAAAAAAAGAAGATGTGCAAAATACGGAAAATGTTAAAATTATTAAGAAATATAAAAGGAAAATTAAAACTTTAAAAATCATAGTAGCACTTATTGTTTTTATAATTTTAGCTGTTGGTTTTGGAACTTTATCTTTCTGTTATGTGATTGTAAAAAATGCATTAATTAAGAACATAAATTATGATGCAAAAGGAAACTTTAGATTAGAATATTATGAAGATTCTATTGAACGCTATAACTATCACACAACAACATATGTTGGTGAAAACAAAATGAAAAAGGTAAAAGGTGACAAAGTTATAGAATATTGGGAAAATGATAAACATTATATTATTGATAATGAGAAAAAAACATATTTTATTAAAAACGAAGATATTAAAGGAAATGATAAGTTAAACATTCCTATTATGATAATTCCTGAAATGAAAAATATTGTAAATGAAAATGGCATTTCTCCTATTGAGATTTTAAAATTCATACTAACATCCAACATAACAGTTCAAGCAGAGGGATTTCGTACAAAAGAATACTATGTTATAAAAGACATGCAAAAAGGCTTGAAAATATATTTTGACAAAGAAACATTTTTTGCAGAAAGAATTGTTCAAGGAACTCTTAATACTTCGGAATATAGAACACTTTTAAGTAGTGTAAGTTGGCATGAACTTGAAAAACCGGACTTTTTGGATAGTTATACTTTAGTAGAAGAAAATATGTAGGAGGTGGTTTTTATGAATGAAGAAGTAATTAAGGTAAAAAACAAATATAAAAAAATGAAACGAATTATTCTAATTATTTTATTAGTTGCTATACTCATATATGTAGGTAATCTGCTAATTGTAGCTTTGCGAATCCAACGTGTATTTATTAACAATGTCAATATTGATTTAGGAAATAATTATAAACACACTACAATAGATGGTAATGTAGAGACTATAACTTATCATAAAGATGAAATTACAAATGTAACCTATGCTAATGGTAAAAGTGGAGTATATACTAATGACAAGGAATACTATTTTCTATCATATGAAGAAAAAGAATATATAAGAAGAGATGATATCAAACAGTTTGTAGCATCATCTACAGAAAAAATGAGTTTATTAAACTTTTGGGGAACATTTGAAGATGATTATATTTATTCTTTAAAAGATATGATAGTACTTGCTTTTCAATCTAATGCAAAGTTTACTACTGAAATTATAGATGGGCAAAAGTACGAAGTAATAGACATGAAAGGCACTGGATATAAATTGTGGATTAATACAGACAATAACTTTGTAGAAAAAGAAAACATGCAAGGGCAAATAATAAAACAAAAAATTGAAAAAAATGTTGTAACAGATGAAGATGTTAAAGCTCCTTGGGAAAGGGGATTTAATTTAAAAACAGTTGAAAATTAATAGATATTTTGTTGCTTTTATAAACTTTTATACTATACCATCTACCATAGTATAAATATAATAATAAAAATTTTATTTTCTATAAAGCTACTTAAAATAGCAAGTAGAGAGAATAGAAAAATTTGTGTAAATAAATCTTTCCGTGATAAAATAAAAGATATCAAGGAGGGATTTTTTCTATGAATAAAAAAGTACAAAAAGAAAAATTATCAAAAAGAGTTCTCAAGCTAGCTTGAGAACTACCATTTAAGCAATGGTGTACCCGGAGGGATTCGAACCCCCGATCTGCAAGTTCGTAGCCTGCCATTCTATCCAGCTAAACTACGGGTACATATAAAATATGCTTTAAATATGGAATTTATTATTTAAGGGGAATTTCAGGGGAAAAATTTTCACACTATCTCCTAAAGTCCCTAAATATCAATATTTATAAAATTAAAGGTATGCGTTTCATATCCTAATGCTCTATCCAACTAAGCTACTGGCACATACTATATTATTATAACTTGTAATATTTGATTTTTCAAGTAAAAATTAAAAAAAGTTTAAAAAATTTTTAAAAAATATTGCAAATTCATTAAAATTATGCTATTATATATAAGCGTTAACTAAAAAAATAATTATCGAGGCGTAGCGCAGTTGGTAGCGCGCGTGGTTTGGGACCATGAGGTCGCAGGTTCGATCCCTGTCGCCTCGACCAAAAAAGCTGGGTTTTAAGGAAACTCAGCAATTTTTTTTGAAACTAAAAAGCATTAATAATAGTGTAGTTTAAAGGATTTTAAGCTATGCTATTTTTTTATATAGTTTTATAAAATTTCAGAAAAAGCACAAAGTTAGGTGGGAAAAACTTGTGTCGTAATTTTTTAAGTCAATTTTTATTGTGTCGCAAGTTGTGTCGTAAGATTTAATATCTATAAAGTATTTAAATGCAAGTAACTGCAATGATTTTCTATATGAGTTCTCAAAAGCCATTGATAAAAAATCAATGAAAGGAGAGTTTTCTATGGATGATGATATTCAATTATTTACAGTAGATGAAGTATTGCAATATACGTATATAAGTGTACCAAAAGAATTATTTATAAACCCAATATATAGCCATCTATCTTCAGATAGTAAATTGTTATATGGTTTTATACTAGATAGATTTTCTTTATCAATGAAAAACAATTGGAAAGATGAAAATAGACATGTATATTTAATTTTTACGAGAAAAGATATCCAAAAACTATTTAATTTATCAGATAAAACCGTTACTAAGGCTTTCAAACAATTAATAGATTGTAAACTTATATATGAAAAGAAACAAGGAAGAAATAAACCCAATTTGATTTATCCTTGTAAAATGATTGTAAATGAATGGAGTCGTAAAAATTACGAGTCTGGAACAGGAAAAATTACGAGTCAGGAGTCGGAAAATTTACGATGTAATAATACTAATAATATTTATACTAATAGAGTAAAAGATAAAAAAAGTTATGCGAATTATGAGCAAAGAAGTTATAACGGTTTTGATTTTAATACTTTATTAGCAAATTATAATAAATTAGTTTAAATAAAGATTGGAGAAATGAATATGAAAATAGAATATACAAAACAAGGAGACTACTATATCCCCAATATAGTTGCTCCAGAAAATATGAAAAACTTTAATTTAGGAAAATATGGACGAATGCGATTAAAATTTTTAAAAGAACAGAAAAAAGTAGAATATACCATTTTACTTATGAACAATGAATTACAAAAACATTTAATTGAAATTGATGAAACAGCAACTAATAGATTTAATTTATTAATGAAACAATTTGCAGAAAAGGAAAATATAACAGAGGAATTAAAAGCAAATAATCAACTAGAATGGGTTAGCTCCATGAACAATATTAAAAATTGTGTAGAAGAAATTATATTCAAAGAATTAATTTATGTATAGAAAGAGGTAATTGTTATGAAGAAAAATGAATTATATAATATAAATTTATCACTATTTAATGACATAGTAGATGAAACAAGAATTAAATTAAAAAATACGAATAATGAATACGAAAATTTAAGAAAACAATATGATGATATTATGGATAAATTTCCAAAATTACAACTTATTTTTGAAGATGATATGCCCTTAGAATTGAATAAACAAGAATGCATTATGTTACAAAAATTAATGCAATTAGGATTAAAAATAAATGAACTAGAGAAATATTCTCTATTCTGTTTAGATAGCAAAAATGTGTATTTTCATTTTAAAAGTAGAGAAAAAATTAGATAAAATTTTATAAGAAATATTACAAAAATTTTTTAAAAATAAGGTGCAACTTTTCATAATGCTGTGCCTTATTCTTACTTTCAGTAGGTAAAATGAAAGATTTTGAAAGTGAGTACTTTCTAGAAATCTTGAATATGCAAGCAACGTATTTGTACTCACGCCACAAATACATTTAAAGAATGGGACAAATCCCAATCCTTTATAATCAATTTTAAAAATTTATAAGAAAGTGAGATGAAATTTATGAGAAAAAGAAATATAAAAATAAACATTTTTTTAGACGGAGATGAGAAAAAAATGTTTGATGAGAAAGCAAGAAAATCTGGGTTAAGTAAATCTGAATTTTTTAGAAAGGTAATTTTAGATTACAAGCTAAAAGAACAACCAGATGAAAGATTTTACGAGATATTAACTCAATTACGAGGTATGGCAAATAATCTAAATCAAATGGCTAGAGTTTACAATAGAAATCAAGGATATGTTAATGATTATAAAATTGTTCCATTGTTTAATCAAGTACAAGACTTAGTTTTAAGTTTGCAAGACGTTTATATTATTCCTCAGAAGAAAGGAGCTTAGAATGGCAACAACAAAACTATGGAAATTTAAAAGTAGATTAGATAGACTTATTAATTATGCAATTAACGGAGAAAAGACCGAAAATAAATTGTTTGTATCAGGTATAAAATGTATGCCTGATACAGCTTTTTATGAAATGACAAATGTCAAAAAACAGTTTTTTAAAATTGGTGGTATAGAATGTTATCATGGTTATCAATCATTTGCAGAAAATGAAGTTACACCAGAACAAGCACATGAGATAGGTATAAAACTTGCTGAAGAATTATGGGGAGGTAGATTTCAAGTAATTGTTTCAACACATTTAAATACAGATAATATTCACACACACTTTGTATTAAATTCTATATCCTTTTTAGATGGTAAGAGGTTTTGCAATACCAAAAGAGATTATGCTTTAATGAGAATGACATCTGACAAAATTTGTGAAGATTATGGTTTAAGTGTTTTAAAACAAGAAGAAAAATATAATAAGTATGCAACAAGTAGTTTATATAAGGCTCTAATGCAAGACTCTATTGACTATGCAATAGCAAATGCAAAGGATTACAATGAATTTATAAAAATATTACAAGATTTAGATTACATTGTAACTGATAAAAACAATACATTATCAGTTAGGAGAGAACCTTATAAAAAAAATACAAGAATCGAAAGACAATTTGGGAGTAATTACTCTAAAACAAATATTTACAAGCGAATTTTAGAAATACAGCCACAATTTCCATATTCTCCTGACCCATATTTATTAGCATATAGAAGTTATAAACGATATTCTGAATACCAAAACACAGGAAATCGAAATAAACTGTCTTTAATAGGTATTATATTGTATAATAGCAAATTATCTACTAAACATACAGAAAATCTCTCAAAAACGAACTTTGCAAGAATAACACCAGAATTAATTGGAGAATTAAAGCAGATGGACGAATATTCTAATCAAGCAAAATTTTTAGCTACCAATAAAATAGATACTGAAGAACAATTAAATGATTTTTGGAAAACAACTTATGAAAAATTAGCACCTTTGAAGAGCGAAAGAGAAAATCTATGGAAAAAACTTAAAAGAGCTAAATTTGAAGATGAAAAGAAATTAATTGAAAATCAAATTGTAGAAATTTCTAAAAAAATTACTCCACTTGCTAAAGAATTAAAGCATTGCAACAATATTCAAAAACGAATTTGTAAAATTAAAGAAATTGAATTACACAACAAATTGGAGAAAGAAAAAGAGCAATTTCAAAAGGATGCATTAAAAAAGCAAAGAACTAAGAGTAAAAATAGATAAATCAAAGCATATATTTATACCTTTATTACCATAATTTAATAATTGCTTTTTTAATATCTGTTTTATAAAGTTTACAAATGATGCCTTGTGTGCTATAATTAACATATAACTTTTGTTATATAAATTAAAAACTCATATTGAGTAAAGAAAGGAGAGATAGTTTTAAGTATTATAAGCAACCTAAAATCTTTTTTTATTACAAAATACTATAGCAAAGGAGTAATTTCATTATGGCAATTCAAAAAAGAACTCAAAAGGAAATTGAAAAAGATTGTAAAAGGCTTAAAGAAGCTGCAAAGACTGCAACAACTATGAAGGAACTTGAAAACTCAACTGGTTTATCTTATGTAATGATTAACACAACATTGTCAAAGCATCCTACCATATTTAAACGGATCAAAGAACAATTAGCTGTTAACAAGGAAAAAGCTGAGGCAGAAACACAGAAACAAAAAGAACTTGAGGCAAAGGCAAAAGCAGAAGAAAAGGCGAAAAAAGATGCAATGGTTAAAGAAACAAAACAAAGCGAAACTGTTACATCTAACAAAAACGATGATATTTCTGGATTTGTTATAGACGCTTCTATAACAGGTATTGAAGATTTGAGAGATATTCTTTCGAAAATTTGCTCGACCCAAGACAAACTCATTTTGACCAGCGTTACTATTAAAGAGCTTGAAAAAATGCAAAACTTTAAAGACATTGATGGTAACGACGCTCGATACATTCTGGCTTTAGCTGTAGAAAACCATAATAGCTTTGAAACTGTATTAATCGATGAAACACTTGATACTCCTGATGACTGTATCATTAAATATTGTGCAGACCACAAGGAAAGTGTTACTCTGCTAACTTCTGACAAGACAATGGCTTTAAAAGCAAGAATGTACTCTGTGCAGGTTCACTATTTCAAGCAAACTAAACCTACTACTAACTCTAAGACTATATCCAATACTAATTCTAAAGTTAGAACACTAATTCCTGCTAATAGAATTGGTAACAAATTATTCATTTCTAACTTTCAAACGCATACTATGTCTATTCGTGTTTGTTCAAATAATTTGGAATATAATGATGGTATCAGAGAACTAAATGTAGGAGATGATGTATTTATTGCTACGAAAAAATCTGACTATATTACGTTTGCACATTATAAAATGATTTCTTTATATGCTGAGAACAACTGTGAACTTATCTATTCAAAGAGATTTTATGATTATAATGACATAGATGTTCCTGACTCTGCATACAAGTCCTTTATTAAAGATTTTAAGCTTAGACATGACTTATAATTTCTTTATTACTTAAAAACTTAATCATTTCTAGTAAACACATCTAAGCCTAACTGTACTAATGTATAGTTAGGCTTCTTTCTTACATATTTATAAATAATATTTTGATAGATGATTTTAGTAAATATCAAAATTTACAAAACAATTTATTTTTCTAGTAATTTTAATTTTTTATTGACTTTTTAAATTTTTAATAGTACAATAAGTTTGACAGTAAAGAACAAAAGATGTATAATATATACGCAAATCACATAAAATATGTTTATAAATATCTTATGATATTTTATATAAAAAAGCTCTGTTAATCCGTTTTAACGGCTACGATTTATTCGCGGTCTAGGATTAATGGAGCTTTACTTTTATTTGTTTTTTCCTTTTTTAGTAAGTGTCCTATCAAAATGAGAATATTTAGAAATAAAATTCCAATGTCTATATAGCTGTTTCCATATATTTGTTACATCTCCATCATTACTTGTAGATACACCAACATTAAATCCTCTTCTAATATCTCTAATATTTTTATTGATGACTTTATATAATTTTTCCTTTGCTATTGTTCTTTTTGACCTTTTTCCTGTTGTTTCATCTTTTATTTTATCAAAGTCATTTAATTTAAAATTCATAGAACCTAGTATAATATCCATACATTGTTGAATTACATGCTTTTTAGAGTCTATTTCGACTATTTCAGTAATTTCAATATTACTCTGCTGTAACTCATAATTATATCTAAACATGCTATTTTTCAAACCATTCTTTTGTTCTTCAGAACAAGGTAAATCATCTAAATAGAAAGAAATATTAACTTTGTTCTTAAATGGTGTATCATTGCAAAACCTTAATCCAAAAGAATCTTTTAAGAAATAATAGTATAAAATACTATATTCATTGTCTGTTTGTTTTTTTGTTAAACCATCAGAGACAAAAGCATTTTGTGCAAACATAATTCTTACTTTTATTTTTCCACTCTTAATAAGTTCGAAAAATAGATTTATCATTTCTATATACTTATCTAAATAATTATCTGTAACTTTAGTCCACTTTATTTCTCCGTTTAAATTCAATTCTTCTTTTCTATTATTAAGTGCATTTTCAATTAAATTAATATCTGATAAATTTATTAATGCCCCGACCATAAAAGTTACTATAATATTTTCCGTTGCTTACAGATTCATCAGCATATATCCTATATGTTGTTTCTTTCATTTATATCAATTCCTTTTTGTATTCTTTTATAGCATTATAGCATGTGTAAATATAAAAAACAATTGTGTTTGATTAGATTTCCTTTTCTTCTTTATTGTTTATTTAACCATTCCATATACTGCTCTTGTGTTAATTCTTCATTATTAATCTTTTCTTTTAATTCAATATTCTTTTTCTTAAAAGTCTGAAATTCTTTCTCATACTCATCATTCATAGGATTTCTTCTTGTTCTTAATAATAGTTTTTGATAGACATTTCTATAAATTCTTAAATCATCATTTTCTTTCATTAGTTTTTGCTTAGTTCTAAAGTGTCCTACTTCTTTACAAGTTTTTCCATTTTCATAAATGTTACTGCAATATATTTCATCAGCTCTATTATCAGGCACAAAATATTTACCACAATTCTTACATTGTTTTATTTCTATATTATCAATCGAAGTAAGTTCTGCCAATTCAATTATAAAGGTTTGAATGATGTTTGTACTTGTAAAACAATAAGGTGCTAAAGTATCTACATCGAGAATTTTAGCTACTTCTTGGGCATCCTCTTCTTCAGTAATTGACAATGCAGTAAAATCTCCAAAGTTATTAAATGATAATTTAAGATTTTTTGAATCATAAATTTTTATAATTTCTGAAACTTTTTTACTATTTTTTAATATATGTAATCTCTTTGCAGGAGATAAATTACTCAATTCCTCTAAGTCGTTTAAATTGTAAATATATTTAATATCTTCAATAAATGCCTTTTTGTACTTTTCTAATTTATTTGCAATACTACTTACAACATTTTGAATCATATCTTGATATTCATTTTTAT
The DNA here is from genome assembly GCA_948468045.1 of uncultured Clostridium sp. Taxonomy (GTDB): domain Bacteria; phylum Bacillota; class Clostridia; order TANB77; family CAG-508; genus CAG-269. Next base: position 10,178 of record CAOKGO010000018.1, read on the forward strand.
CATAATATTGATAAATTGGTAAATTAGCCAAATCAGCGATAGTTGTAATACTATATTTATCAACAAATGTTTTTGCACTTTCAAACGAATGGAAATCTGTATTTAGAAAATCGCATAGTTGCACTCCTAATTTTATTTTTTCATACTTATTATAAAATCCATAAGTTTTATGTTTTGCATTATATCTAAAAGATTGATAAGTAATCATCTTTGTTTTATTTGATTTATCAATAAAAAACTGGTTTTTAAAATGTATTTCAAATCTTTCCATATACACCTCTATTTTTAAAAATGTTATTTTTTTTAAAATATTTTATCATAAACTATTGACTCTTGCAATATCTTATGGTATTATTTTGTTAGTTTTTAAAATAAATTAGTTGAAAAACTAACGGATAATATTTAAGAACCTTGAAAATTGAATACCAATTGTTAGATACAATATAATGATACTCTTACATAGTCACAGCTTGAGTGGTTTAAAAGTACCATCGCACGCAATGAGTGTAACTCGGTTAGGAACGGAGTGGTGAAAATCCAGTGGAGTAATTTTAAGATTACCATCTAAACAATTCCTAAGTGATGAAGGACAGGAAAAATATCATCGCAAATTTGATACAAAGGAGGTAAAGCCAATGGAAAATGTACAAGAAATAGCATTGAATAGAAACAAGTTATTTTTTACAACTACAGATGTATGCAACATTTTGAAGATAGGAAGAAAGAAATGTCTAGCATTATTCCATAGAGATGATTTTCCTTGTTTTATATATGGAAAAACATTCTTGATTGAAAAAGATAGTTTTATAAATTATTTTAAAACTAGAAATGTAATTCTACAAGATAGAAATATCGAGATGGAATAAAAAATGAAGACTTAAATATGGAACATTTAAATCTTCAAATTATGTATGTTTTGAAAAGGGAATATCCTTTTCTATTTCAATTATAAATAAAAAATAGAAGAAAATCAAGATATTTCCTTAAATTTAAAAGAAAGGGATATATAATGATAAAATTAAAAGAAGGTATTGATTACAACATTTATACTGCTATAAAAAAGAAACCAAAAACTGCAAATAAAAGAACAATGTGTCCCAACTGTAGAGAATGTGAGCATAGAAAAGTATGCTTAAATAGAAGAAATTTAAACACTATGAACAAATGCAAGGTTTGTAAAAATTGCACAGATGCAGAACATTGTGATAAATTTTATATTTATGATGGATATAGAATAGAATTAAAAAATATAAAATTAAGTGATGGTACAAGTATAAGGAAACAATTTACAGCACATACAAAAGATGAAGCAATGAAAAAAGCGAAAGATTTTATAATATTTACAAAAGAACATGGAATACCAAATACAAAACAACAAAAGACAGAAGATACAATAATATCACTTGCAAAAGAATTAGAAGCAAATAAATATAAAATGGGTAAAACTTATGGTAATGCTTATGCAACTAATCTAGCAACTATTAATAGATTAGAGGGATATAGAATTACAGGAAAGTCTATTCATAAAGTAACAAAACAAGATATTATAAATTTATTAGAAGCAGAAAGAGTAAAATCTAATTCAGTATTGAAAAAGGATTATTCAGAATTAAGACAAGTTATGGAATATGCCTTTTATAAAAAGATGATAGATGAAAATTTTTTTGCAGGACCTTTTGGTATAAAAAGACCAACAAGTTTTAAACAGGATAAAAAGGTTGATCCATTAACTAGAAATGAGCAAATACAACTAGAAAATCAGTTAAATAAAACTAATACTAGGACAGATGCAATATTAAAAATAGCTTTAAATACAGGAATGAGAATAGGAGAAATACTTGCCCTAAAATTAGAAGATATTAAAACAGATATGGACGAAACTTTTATAAATGTTAATAAGACATTGACTAGGGATTTAAACAAAAGGATTATTGTCGGTCCTCCAAAAACAGAAAAAGGTAATAGAAAAATCAAATTAAGTAGTGAAACAATAAAAGCTATTGAAATTGCTAAGAAATTTATGATACCCAATAAGGAAAATTATTTATTTGTACAAGCTAATGGCAAATTCTTTGCAGATAATACAATAAATTCTTATTTCAAAAGGGTTGCAAAAAAAGCTAATCTTAATATTCCTGTAAATACACATATGTTAAGACATACTTTTGCAACTAGATGTATTGAATCTGGAATGGAACTTACTGTATTACAAGTCATTTTAGGACACGAAGATATACAAACTACCATTAATACTTATGGCAAGATATATGATTATTTTAAAAATAATGATTTTGCTAAGTATGAAGAATATGTTAATGGTATAAGAGAAAAATTTAATAACAAAAATACAAATGAAGAAATGGTTAATTGACTATTTATATAGAAAATTAAAAAGAAAGATATTAAATAAAACTAAATAGGAATTGCGACACACTTTTGTCGTAATTCTAAATACAATTAAAAATTCAGTATTTAAGCTACTTTACAGTTTTTTTCAAGATACCGCCTCGACCAATGAACAAAAACTCTGTATTGCTTGAGAATAGCGAGATACAGAGTTTTCTTTTTAAGACCTGTAAAAGCCTTGATATAACTAATGGAACGGCTTTTTATAGTTAAAACTTATTATAAATTTCAAATCTCTTATTTAAATTAACTATAAACAATATCTAATTTTCGCATTTAAATAACCACTTTCAAAAAAATGTAACTGAAATTTGTAAATTTATAAGCAGGGATACAATTTTATATAATAACATATAAGCTTGATATTTCAATTGATTTTTAACATTAAATATGATAAAATTTAGTCATATTTAAGAAAAAAAGAGCAAAAATTAATTCTTTTTACTAGATAATATCTTTAATGAAAGAATGTGATAAAAATGGGACTTAAAATTATATATGGAAAACCAGGAAGTGGAAAAAGCGAATATTGTTTTCAAGAAATAGCAAAACAAAAAAACGAAACCAAAATTTATATGATTACACCAGAACAGTTTTCATATACAGCAGAAACAAAGCTAATGGAGGCCGTTTCTTCTTATGCTATTATAAATAGCGAAGTAGTAACTTTAAGCAGAATGGCATATAGAATTTTAAATGAAATAGGAGGAGCTACAAAAACACATTTATCAAAAGCAGGGAAAGCAATGCTTTTATATGATATTTTAAACAAAAACCAAAAAGAACTAAAATTTTTAGGAAAATCAGATGAGAACATTGATTTAGTGATGACAGTAATTACAGAACTAAAAAAACATGGAATAACAATACAAGACTTAAAACAAGAAATAGAAAAAAACGAAGAAACATACTTAAAAACAAAACTACAAGACATAGTACTTATTTATCAAAAATTTGAAGAACAAATTGCAGGTAAATACATAGAAGAAACAGATTTATTAAACATTTTAGTAAATGGAATAAGTAAAACAAATTTTATACAAGATAGTATTATTTATTTAGATGAATTTGCAGGATTTACAAAACAGGAATATCAAGTAATACAAGAATTTCTAAAATTAGCCAAACAAGTAAATATTACAATAACAACAGATAACTTAAATCTAGCAACAAATCCAGATAAAGACATATTTTATTCTAACAAACAGACAATTAGGAAAATATGGAAGCTTGTAAATGATAACAACTTTGAACTAGAACCACCTGTATATCTAGAAAAACAACATCGTTTTAAAACAGAAGAATTGCAATTTTTAAGTAATCATATGAATAGCACGAAATCCACAACATACGAAAAAAATGTGGAAAACATATCACTTTTTTTAGCAAAAAACCCATATTCAGAAATAGAAAATGTAGCAAAACAAATTACAAGATTAATTCAAAATAAAAAAATGAGATATAAAGATATTGCAGTAATCACAAAAAATATAGATCAATATTCTTCATTAGTTAGAGCAATTTTTCCAAAGTACAATATCCCTGTTTTTATTGATGAAAAAAGAGATGTAAATCAAAATATCATTATACAATATATTTTAAGTTTATTAGAAGTAATTAGCAAAAACTTCTCAAATGACAGTATTTTCAATTATTTAAAATTAGGATTTTCTAATATAGATATAAGCGAAATATTTGAACTAGAAAATTATTGCAACAAATGGGGAATTAAGCAAAATAAATGGAAAAATGATTTCATATATGAACTAGAAAAAAAAGATAAAAAACCAAAAGTAGAAAGATATAATGAACTTAGAAAACAAATTATTACACCAATCCTGAAATTAAAAGAGGAATTAGGCAAAGATAAAACTGTTAAAAATGTAACAAAATGTTTATATGAATTCTTACAAGAACAAGAACTTGAAGCAAAAATAGAAAAGAAAATAAGAGAACTAGAAGAAAAATCTTTGTTAGAGTTAGCAAAAGAATATGTTGCAAGTTATAAAATTTTGCTAAATCTATTTGATGAACTTGTATTAGTTCTAGGAGAAGAAAAAATAGGAATTGACAGATATAGCAAAATTTTAAAAGTTGGTTTAAAAAATAGTGAACTTGGCAAAATTCCAGGAACACAAGACCAAGTAATCTTTGGCGATGTAGACAGATCAAGAAGTCATAAGGTAAAAACAGTTTTTATTATAGGGTTAAATGATGGAAGTTTTCCAAGTAGCAATAAAGAAGAAGGATTTTTAGATGACAAAGATAGAGAAATACTAAAGCAGGACGGATTAGAGCTTGCAAAAGGCACATTAGAAAAACTATATGAAGATAATTTTAATATATATAAAGCATTTACAACAGCAGAAAACAGCATAAACTTATCATATAGCTCATCAGATAAAGATGGTAAATCCATGAGAGCATCTACATTAATATCTAAGATAAAAAAAATATATCCTAATATAAAAGAAGAAAGTGACACTGTAACAAAGCAATATAGCATAATAAATGAACAAATAACATACGAAGAATTGCTAGAAAACATAGCTAGACTCCAAAAACAAGAAAAAATAAATAATATATGGTACTCTATATATCAATATTATAAACAAAAAACGAAATATCAAGAAAAATTAAAAAATGACTTACAAGGATTATATTACACCAATTTACCACAAAACATAAAAAAAGAAAACATAGAAAAACTATATGGAAAAACTTTAAGCACAAGTGTTTCAAGACTAGAAAAATATAGAAGCTGCCCATTTTCATATCATTTACAATATGGATTGAAACTAAAAGAAAAAGAAGAACTAAAAATACATACATTTGACACAGGTTCATTTATGCATGAAACAATAGACGAGTTTTTTGAGCAAATAAGGGATAAAAATCTAGCATTAGCTGAAATAGAAGAAGAACAAATTTACCAAATGGTTTGTAAAATTATTGATGAGAACTTAAAATTAAGCAAAAACTTTATTTTTCAAGCAACGGCTAAATACAAGGCATTAGTAAAAAGACTGAAAAAAATTGTAAGTAAAGCACTAAAATATATTATACAAACATTAACATATAGCGATTTTTCAATTGAAGGAACAGAGATTGAATTTGGTAAAAATGGAAAATATAAGCCAATTACATTAGAATTAGATGATGGAAAAAGAGTAGAAATAACAGGGAAAATTGACAGAATTGATACAGCTACTCGGAGAAGAACGGTAAATATTTAAGAATAATTGACTATAAATCATCTAGCAAAAATATTGACTTAAACGAGGTATATGCAGGACTTCAAATACAATTATTAACTTATTCAAATGCAATAAGTAAAGAAGAAGACCTTATGCCAGCAGGGGTTTTTTACTTTTCTTTGTTAGAACAAATGATAAAAGCAGACAAAAAAATAACAGAAGAAGAAATTGAAGAACAAATTAGAAAAAACTTTAAGATGAAAGGTCTGATCTTAGCAGATGTAAAAATAATAAAAATGAATGATAATACAATATCTTCTGGAAGTTCTAAACTAGTACCAGCAGCAATTACATCATCAGGTACAGTAAATGAGAAATGGACAAATGGTGTAAATAAAGAAGAATTTAAAATACTGCAAGACTATATTGACTTTATAATAAAACAAATAGCAAAAGAAATATTAAGTGGTAAAATTGATTTAAAACCATATAATAAAAATGGAAAAACACCTTGCCAGTACTGTGAATACAAAACAATTTGCGGATTTAATACAAGACAAAATAAATATTGCTATATTGACAAAAAATCAAAAGATGATATTATAAAGAAAATGATTTTAGAATGATGTATTTTGCCCATCTAAAAACACATCATTTAAAATTATTACAAAAAGGGGAAACAATGGAAGAATTAGATAAAATACAAATGAGAAAACGAAATATGAAATTATTTCCTATATACAAAAGACTTAGTTGGGATTATATATTTTTCTATACAATAAACTTCTTATTTTTAACACAGGTAAAAAATATAAATCCGGCAGATGTAGTATTAATAGATTCTTTTTATTATCTATTTGCAATGTTTGCACAAATTCCAGCGACATTTACCATTGAATTTTTAGGCAGAAAAAATAGTATTATTATAGGAAATATTTTAAGTTGTCTTTATATGGTAGTAATTATATTTAGTAATAATTTATTTAATCTAATTATTGCTGAAATATTAAGTGCAACTTCCTTTGCAATAAAAGAAAGTGCAGAGCCAAGCTTATTAAATGAATCTATTCCACAATCAAAGCAAAAAGGCAAAATATTTGCAAGGATTAGCCAAAAGGGTATGTCTGGTTATTATATAATAGATGCTATTACTAAAGTTGCAGCAGGATTTTTGTATGATGTGAACCCTTATATACCAATTATTTTATCACTTACAATATTATTGATAGCAACATTTTTAGCAATGCTTTTTATAGAACCAGTAAAAAAAGTAAAAACAAAGAAAATAAAAAATACAAGTCAATTAAAAGAAATAAAAGAAGCATTTAGATTTGTTTTAAGCTCAGAAAGAGTAAAAGGACTTATATTATTTGCATGTGTTATGACAGGACTAATTAGTGTACTTTCAAATTATGAAATCAGCTTATTAGAAGAGTTAGAAGTTTCAGCAAGTTTACTAGGAATTATATTTGCAATGTTAGAAATAGTATCAGCATTAGCAATCAAAAAGCAAGAAAAATTTCACAATAAATTTAGAAATAAATCATTAACTACAATAGGATTTTCAACAATAGGTGCTTGTTTTTTAGCTGGAACAATAGGTGTCATAGCTCTAAAATACCCAATAGCAATAACATTTATAATAGCAATTTACATTTTACGATATATTTCTTCAGGAATGTACTATCCATTAATTGAAAAATACTTAAGTAATTTCACCAATAAAGACATAGATACAAAAATATTTATAGCAAATAATTTATTAAAAAGCATTTCAAGTGCTATAATTGGAATAATGGCATCATTTTTATTAGACAGAATGGAAACTGCTTATTGTATGATTATAATGGGAATTATATTTTTCTTATTAATGATATTTGTAAGTAAATTTATGAAAGAAAGAGTAGGTTTAAGACCAGAAGAATATCCAAAAGAAGAAATAAAATATGATAAAGAGATGACTTTGGATATTAAATAAAGGTATTCATTTAAGTTAATTATACACATCTTACACAAATTGCAAAAGCAAATTTGGCAGGCGAACAAAGACGAGGCATGAAGAGTAATCTAAAAGGTCAAGAATTTTCAATCATGCCTCTTTTGTTCTATAAGTTTCAAAAATCAGCAAAGGAGAGAGAAGTTTGGATTTATCAAATGATAATGTGATACATATTAAAAAGAATGGCATAGAATATTTGCAATTTAGAAAATTGCTAGAATATGGAGACTTAATTAATCATGCTTATAGTTTAGGAATTGATAGGAATTATAGAACAGCTAAGATAAACAAGGAAAAACTAGATGCTAAAACATATGAAAGAACAATCAAAGATTATAAAGAGTTGTGTAATAGCATAGGGTCAAACCTAGAACATTTAGTTAAACCAAATCAAAATCATACAAAAGAGGTAAAAATTGTAGAAGAAAAGATAAATATAAATGAGCCTGATTTTAATTTAGAACAATATGATAATACAGATGGACTAGTGACAAATAAAAAAGATTTATTACTTGTAACTACAAATGCAGACTGTATTTTATTACTTTTCTTTGACCCAATAAAAAAAGTAATTGCAAATGTTCATTCTGGCTGGAAAGGAACTATACAAAGAATTTGTGTTGAAACTGTAAAGAAAATGAAAAATGAATACGGTTGTGCTCCAAATGACATTATCTGCTGTATTTGTCCAAGCATTAGAAAATGTCACTTTGAAGTAGACAAAGAAGTAAAAGAAATCTTTGAACAAGAATTTCAAGAAATTGAAGAAATACAAAATATAATACAAGAAACCCGAAATGGTGAAAAGTGGGAAATAGATACAGTGAAAATAAATCAAATATTATTACAAAAAGAGGGGTTAAAGCTAGAAAATATTATAGACAGTAAAATTTGTAATGTATGTAATTCAAATTTAATGCATTCTTATCGTGTAGAAAAACAAGAATATGGATTAAACACTGCATTGATTGAAATGAGACAGTAGGGACAGGTCTAAAATGTCTCATAAATTCAATATAATATATAGATTATAATTATAAATAGAGTAAATATAAATGAGACATTTTAGACCTGTCCCTACTGTCTCAAAAAGGAGAGTAAGATGAGTACAAAAGAAGAAAAGCAAAAAATGAGAAAAGTAAATATGAAGAATTTCCCAGTTTACAAAGTGCTTGCGTGGGACTACTTATTTTTTTATACAATTGACTTTTTATTTTTAACACAAATAAAAGGGATAAGTAGCTCAGATGTTGTACTAAAAAGCACATTTTATGCTTTTTTTAGTATAATTCTGCAAATTCCAGCAAATATTGTTGTAGAGTTTTTAGGTAGAAAAAACAGTTTAATTTTAGGAAATATTCTAAATTGCTTTTATATGGTAATTATAATGCTAAGCAGAAACTTATTTGACCTAATATTTGCTGAACTAATATCTGCAATAGCATTTTCAATAAAAAATATTGCAGAACCGAGTCTATTAAACGAATCAATACCACCATCAAGATACAAAGGAAAAATATATTCACGAATAAGTGGCAAGGGAGCAGCTGGTTATTATCTATTTAATGCCATATCTAAAATTATAGCAGGATTTCTATTTGCAATAAATGGCTATTTGCCAGTTATATGCTCATTAATAGTTCTAATTTTGGCAGTTATTTTATCTTTAGGATTTATAGAACCAATAAAAAAGAAGAAAAGAACAAATAGAGAAATTACAGGTCAAAAGCAATTAAAAGAGATAAAAGATGGATTTACTTATGTTCTAAAATCAGAAAGACTAAAAGCATTAATCTTGTCTGCTTCATTAATAGCAAGCATATTATCAATTCTAATTAATTATTATGTTAGTTTATATGAAGAATTGAAAATATCTTCTGTGGCAATAGGAATAATAGCTGCAATAGCAGGAATTGCTAGTTCATATGCTTCTAAAATACAAATGAAGTTTCATAATAAATTTAGGAATAATTCATTAACACTAATATCATTACTGCTTTCTGTTAGTACAATAATAGCAGGAATATGTGGACTAAAAGCACAACAATATGTTATTTTATTAGCAATTATTATACTAGGTAATCTCATTTATAATTTTGGACAAGGATTGTATTATACATTAATAGACAAATATTTAAGGAACTTCACAAATGAAAAAATTGATACTAAAATATTTGCAACAAAAAACTTATTTGTAGGAGTATTTAGAGTAATTGCAGGACTAATTGCATCATTTTTACTAGACAAAACAACAACTGCATATTCGATGATAATCATAGGAACTATTTTTACAATAGTTTTCATAGTAACACAAAAATACATGGAAAATAGAGTTGGATTAAATCCAGACAAATATTCTAATGAAGAAACAAAATATGATGAACTAAAATGAGACACTAGGGACAGGTCTGAAATGTCTCATAAATTCAATATATAGATTTTGTAAATAAGATATAAATTAAAGTAAATATAAATGAGACATTTCAGACCTGTCCCTACTGTCTCAAAAGGAGAGTAGAAAAATGATAATTCCATATAGATTAAATTTAGGAGATACAATTGGTGTTGTGGCACCATGTAACCCAATAATTGGAGATAATATAGAAGAATTAGAAAGCGCTAGAAAAATAGTAGAAGAAGAGGGATTTAAAGTAAAATATGCAAAAAACATATTTTCTAATACAAATGGTTACAGTAGTACAGCAAAAGAAAAAGCAGAAGATATAAACCAAATGTTCCAAGACAAACAAGTAAAAATGATATGGTGTGCAAAAGGTGGGGAGAATTCAAATTCTACATTTGAATACTTAGACTATGAACTAATTAAGCAAAATCCTAAAATCCTATGTGGATATAGTGATGTAAATTCAATTACTAACATGATAACAGCAAAAACAGGTTTAGTAACATTTAATGGTACAAACTTTAAAACCATAGCAACAGACCAAACAGATTACAGTTATAAGCAAGCTATAAAAATGTTTGTAGATGCAAGCCAAAAACTAGGAATGCAAGAAGAGGAAGAATACGAAACAATACAAGCAGGACAAGCACAAGGGGAGCTAATAGGAGGAAACCTAAGTATTATAAAAGGAATGATAGCTGGAAAATACAAATTAGATTTTACAGACAAAATATTATTTTTAGAAGAATTTGGACTAGAAACATCACCAGCATTGGCTAGTAATTACTTGTATTATATGAAACAAAATGATATATTCGAAAAGATAAAAGGTTTATGGGTAGGTTTTTACGAAAATGAAAGAAACATCAGCCTAGAAAAAATTATTTTAGATGTTATTCGGAGATGAATATGATTTTCCGATTATAAAGTCAAATAATTTTGGACATACAGAAACAAAAATAGTAATACCAATTGGAACAAAAGCAAAAATAGATACAAACCAAAGACAAAAAATAGAATTAATAGAAAATTGTATCAAATAATTACATTGTGTGTTGCAACCTAGAAAGAAAAGATTAAAATAAAGATAGGAGGAATAATCTGTTTAATAAAAATAGGCAGGTTAAAAAATAAATTGTTTGAAACATGGGAAGAATTAGAAAAATCAATAGTAAATTGCAATAAATGTAAATTGTGTAAAACAAGGCAAAATATAGTATTTGGTATAGGAAATAAAGAAGCTAAAATAATGTTTATAGGAGAAGGACCAGGGGCAGACGAGGACAGGCTTCGGAGAGCCATTTGTTGGTAGAGCAGGGAAATTAATGGACATGGCTTTTCAAGTAGTTGGAATAAAAAGAGAAGAGGTATATATTGCAAATATTGTTAAATGTAGACCGCCAGGAAATAGAAATCCAGAAGATGATGAAGCAGTGGCATGTTTGAATTATTTAAGAAATCAAGTAATGTTAGTAAAGCCAGAAATTATAGTACTTCTTCGGAAGTGTAGCATTAAAAAACATCTTAGGAAAAGAATATGGAATAACAGCTTCAAGAGGTAAATGGGTTGAGAAAAAGGGAATTAAATATATGCCTACTTGGCACCCAGCAGCATTACTACGTGATGAAACAAAAAAGATTGACTTTATAAATGATTTAAAATTAATAGTAAATTCTCTAACCTTAAACTAACCAGTCAAATAATTGACATATATAAGAAGCTAATATAAAATACAGAAAAGTAATAAAATGTCCTAAAAGAAACGTCCCCAACAGGACATTAGGAGAAGGAATATAAAATGGAGAAAGTAAAAGAAAAATCAGAATATTGTTTAAATTGTAAAGTAAAGCCTTGTTCTATAAAAGGGTGTCCCTTAGGAAATCAAATTCCACAATTTATAGAACAAATTAAACAAGAAAACTACAAAAAAGCATATGAAATATTAGCTCAAACAACAGTATTACAAGGGGTTTGTGGAAGAATTTGTCCACATCAAAAACAATGCCAAGGCTCATGTGTAAGAGGAATAAAAGGTGAACCAGTATCAATAGGCGAATTAGAAGCATTTGCTTTTGATAAGATAATAGAAGATGCCAATAGCTTATTAAATTGCTACAAAGATGAAATAAACAATAATAAAACTAATAAAAAAGTAGCGGTAATTGGTGGAGGACCAGCAGGGCTAACAGCAAGTAGTTTTTTAGTTAAAGGCGGAGCAAATGTAACAATATATGAAAAATATGATTATTTAGGTGGTCTATTAATGCATGGAATACCAGAATTTAGATTGCCAAAGGAAATTGTTAAAAAAACGGTAGACAAAATTTTAAATTTAGGAATTGAAGTAAAATATAATCAGCAATTAGGTAAAAACTTATTTTTAAAGGATTTGCTAGATGAATATGATGCCATTTTTTTAAGCATAGGTGCTAATAAATCATCAAAAATGGGAGTTAGTGGAGAAGAATTACAACGGTGTTATTGGTGGAAATGAACTTTTAGAATATAATTTACATCCTAATTATGATGGTAAAACAGTAGCTGTAATTGGTGGTGGAAATGTAGCAATGGATTGTGCAAGAACAATTAAAAGGCTAGGTGCAAAAGATGTAAAGATAATTTATAGAAGAGCTAAAGAACAAATGCCAGCAGAGCCAAAAGAAATAGAAGATGCACAAAAAGAGGGAATTGAATTTTTATTTCAGAATAATATAGTAAAAATAATGGGAAAAGAAAAAGTAGAAAAAGTAGAATTAATAAAAACACAATTAGTTGAAAAAGAAAATGAAAATAGGTTAGTACCAGTTAATGTTGAGGGAAGCAATTATGAATTAAAAGTGGACAATATTGTTATGGCATTAGGGTCTAAAGTAGAAAATTATGTACAAGAACTAGGACTAAAAACAACAAAGTGGGGAACTATTGAAATAAATGAAAATTATCAAACGTCTAATCCTAAGATATTTGCAGGTGGAGATTTAGCAGGAGTAAAATCAACAGTTGCATGGGCAGCATATTCAGGAAGAGAAGCAGCAAAAAATATATTGAAAGAAGCATAGAAAAAATATAATAGATAGGAAACCTCAGTAGAGGCTGGGATTAACCAAAACAAATACCCTAAATAAGTTTTTTGCAAAATTTATTTGGGGTATTTGTGTATAATAACTGAGTTACCCAAAAAGATTCAATATATCTTCTTTAGAAAATTTATTAATAAACGAAGTCTTTGTACTTAGCATATTATCAACAAGTTCAGCCTTTTTTTGTTGCAACTCATAAATCTTTTCCTCAATAGAATTTTTAGTAATCAACTTATAAACTTGAACATTATTTTTTTGTCCAATTCTGTAAGCCCTGTCTGTTGCTTGGTTTTCAGTTGATAAATTCCACCATGGGTCATAATGGATAACCATATCAGCACCTGTTAAGTTTAAACCAGTTCCACCAGCTTTAAGAGAAATCAAAAACACCTTAATATCAGGATTTTTATTAAACTCTTCAACCAATTCAATTCTCTCATCAACCTTAGTACTACCAGTCAACTTAAAATAAGAAATGTTTTTTTGTTGCAATTCTTTTTCAATAATTTCAAACATAGAAGTATAACCAGAAAATAACAAAATCTTATGACCACTATTTGTTGCCTCATCTATTACCTCAATACACTGTTCTAATTTACTACTACCATTTTTGTAATCTTCAATAAATAGACTAGGGTGGCAACAAATTTGTCTAAGCCTTGTAAGGGCAGCAAGTATTTGCATTTGGCTTTTTTCAAAACCATTTAATTCTATTTCATCTGCTATTTCTTGCTTTGCTTCTGCCAAATAACGTAAGTAAATATTTCTTTGTTCTTCTTCCATTTCATTATTTAATATTGTAATAGTCTTGTCAGGAAGTTCAGTTAAAACTTCTTTTTTATTTCTTCTTAAAATAAAAGGTTCAATTAGCATCCTTAATTTTGCCATAACATCTTGATTTTCGTCCCTTACAATTGGTATTTCATACATAGTTTTAAACTTTTTGTAGCTAAACAAATAACCAGGCATAATAAAATCAAAAATAGACCATAGTTCTGACAAAGAATTTTCAATTGGTGTTCCTGTTAAAGCATATCTTGTATCTGCCTTTATTTTTTTAATAGCCTTAGCATTTTGAGTGTTGCTATTTTTTAAATACTGTGCTTCATCTGCAATAATATAGCGAAATTGATAGTCTTTTTCAAGATATAGTTCAATATCTCTTTTCAACAAATCATATGAAGTAATTACTATATCATAGTTATCCATTTCTTGAATTTTTCTTTTTCTTTCAGATAAAGAGCCTCTTATTACCAAAGTTTTCAAGCTTTTTGTGAATTTCTGAGCTTCATTTTGCCAATTTAGGGTCAAAGAACTTGGAGAAACAACAAGGCTTGCTTTTTTCTTCTGCTTAGTATGTTGTGTATTTTGGACATAATCTACAATAACAGATAACATTTGTATAGTTTTTCCGAAGTCCCATGTCATCTGCTAAAATACCTCCAAACTTATAACTATCTAAAACTTTCAACCATTTAAAACCTGTTTTTTGGTAATACCTTAAAGTTGATTCTAAATTTTTAGGTACTGTAAGCTCCTCTTCTAGTAATTCTTTATCCATAGTATTTACAATTTGCCTATACTCAGCATTTTTAACAATTTCAGTACCTTTCATATTTTTCAACAACTGATTTAGATATAAGCTCCTATTAACAGGTAAGTTAATCTCACCATCTTGTATTGATTTATAATCAATATCCATACCTGTAACCAATTTGTCTAAAAAATCAATTTCTTTGTTTTCTTCCAAACTTAAAAAACTGCCATCCTTTAGTCTGTAATACTTCTTCTTTAATGAATATTTAGACATTATATCTTGAAGTTCAGAAATATTAATATCCATATTTTTTAGGTCTATTGATAACAAATTATTTTCTACTTTAATACCAATATTTCCAAGTTTAGGTTGTCTAATTTGGTTCTCTTTAAACTTTTGTGTTACTAAAACTTCAAATTTTTGCATATAATAATCAACATCATCTGTTAAAAAACTATAAATTTCATCATTATTTGGCAAAATAAATCTTAAATTTTTACTATCAAACATAAAACCTGTTTTTCTAAAAATATTTAAAGCCTTAGTTTCTTGTATCATATTTCTTGGAAAATCCAAATGTAAAGATTCATCTAATGGATTAAATTCATAATCTCCATAAGAAAATTTAACATCAGCAATTAAATAATTTTTTTTATCAAAATCTAAAAATACTTTAACACCAAGCTCTTTAGGTCTATAAGCTTCAATTTCTTCCTCAGATAAATTCTCTAAAATAATTGCATTTTTAACCTTAGGAATAACAATAGAAAAAAGCTGTTTTAATTCATTTTTTCCTAATAAAACCTCTGTAATATAGTTTTTTCTAAACAACTCTAATAACTTTAAATTGTTATTTTCAAACTCTTTTGTACAACGATAAAGCTTTTTTTCATCTAGCACATATTTATATTGTTTGCCCTTTACAATAGTCACCTTAAAAATATCAATATTTGGTTCAATAATATATTGACCATCATTTCTTTTCTTTAGCTTAAATTCGATTTTAGGTTGTTCATCTGTAAAATCAATCTCTTCTGTATTATAATCCTTTTGAAAAACAACCTTTTTTCTATTCAAAATATCAAATAAATCATCAATTCCACTAGTACTTAACAAAATATTAGTCTCACTTAAAGCCTTTCCATAATAACGAAAATTACTATTAGAATTAGAATTAGCATATTTAATAATTTCAGCATATTTCAAAATGAAATCTAGTAAAGGCTTACTTTCTTCCTCAAACATTTCACTTGAATGGATAAATTCTAATTTTCCACCATATTTGTAAAATGATTTATCTATTATTCTAGTGTAAAACTCAGACAAGTCCTTAATTTTATACATCTTGTTTGTTCCTATTTTGAACTCTACTCGCATATCTCCGTGAAAATTTATCATATATAATTTTAGGCTCTAATTTAACAGTTCCTTTATTTTTTAATTCTACTTCCTCATCTTGGCTAATATCATCAATTTCTTCATTATAAAAAGTATTAACAATTTGCTTGAAATTTTTATATTGATTTGTCATGTTTAAAGTTTCTTTGCTGTTTGAATTATCTATAAATTTATTATTAATTGGCATTGTTTTACTCCTTTTCTCGGTGTACTATTATATAATAAATCAAGGTAAAAAGCAAGTAAAAACTTCAAATAATTACAGTGAAAAAAACTTTAAATAAATTAAAAACAATTCAACTAATTAAACACAAACTAATTACACATAAAAAACCAAATTTTTCATTTTTTTATTGATTACAGAAAAAAAGTATGCTAGAGTAGAAATACAAATAGCATTTGGGCATAATTGGGACAGGCACCGAAATGCCCAAAAGGGATACTCAGTGCCTGTCCCAGAAATGCCCAAAAGGGATACTCGGTGCCTGTCCCAATTATGCCCAAAAAGGAGAGATGAGAGTTATGAAAGAGTATGTAACTGTTGTAGGTGGAGGTTTAGCAGGATGTGAAGCAGCCTACCAAATTGCAAAGAGAAATATTAAGGTTAAGTTGTATGAGATGAAGCCACATATATATTCGCCAGCACATAGTAATTCGGATTTAGCAGAGATTGTGTGTAGTAATTCTTTTAAGTCTAATTTGCTTACTAATGCTTGTGGTTTGTTAAAGGAGGAGTTAAGGCTATTAGATTCTTTGTTGATTCGTATAGCAGATGAAACAAAAGTGCCAGCAGGACAGGCTTTGGCAGTTGATAGGGAGATTTTTGCTAAAAGAGTAACAGAGGAGATTATGAAAAGTCCTTATATAGAGGTTATTAATGAAGAGGTTACTAATATTAAGGAAATGATAGAAGATGGAATTGTTATTATAGCAACAGGACCACTTACGTCAAGTGGATTGGCAAAGGAAATTCAAGAGATAACAGGCCAAGATAAGTTGTATTTTTATGATGCTGCTGCTCCTATTTTGGAAAAAGATAGTATTGATTTTGATATTGCTTTTTATGGAGATAGATATAGCCAAGAGAAGAAAAAGGATGAAACATTAGAAGAGTGGAAACAAAGGTTAGAAAAGCAAAATTTAGAAGAACAAAGTTATATTAATTTACCAATGAATAAAGAAGAGTATGATGATTTTTGGAGAGCTTTGGTAGAAGCAGAAGTGGTAACTTTGCATGATTTTGAAAAAAGAGAGATTTTTGAGGGGTGTATGCCAATTGAGATTATGGCTAAAAGAGGTATAGATACATTAAGGTTTGGTCCACTAAAACCAGTTGGGTTTGATGACCCAAGATATGGCAAAAGACCATATGCTATTGTGCAATTAAGACAAGATGACAAACAAGCAAAACTTTACAATATGGTAGGTTTTCAAACAAACCTAAAATTCGGAGAACAAAAAAGGGTATTTAGTATGATACCAGGTCTTAAACAAGCAGAATTTGTAAAATATGGAGTAATGCATAGAAATACATATATAAACTCAAGCCAATTATTAAATGAAACATATCAAGTTAAAAATATTCCAAACTTATATTTTGCAGGACAAATAACAGGTGTAGAGGGGTATGTAGAGTCAATATCTTCTGGTTTTGTTGCAGGTTTGAATGCTGCCCATGATTTTAAGGGTGAAGTAAGAAATCATGATATGCTTGAAGATGGTACTTTTACAGATGAGGTCAAAAAATACTGTTTTTCAGAGTATACTGTAATAGGGGCTTTATCTAAGTATATTTCGACACCAAATGATAAGTTTCAGCCAATGAATGCTAATTTTGGTATTTTGCCAGAATTAGAGGGGAATAGGATTAGAGATAAAAAAGAGAGATATAGAAAACTGGCTGAAAGGAGTTTGGAAAATTTAGAGTAAAATAAAATTATTTTATATTATAGGAAAGTTCTTCGAACTTCCTATAATATAAAGCGTTCCACGAAAAAATTGCTTTGCAATTTTCGCGAGCGAACAATTAAATGTGGGCTGAATGCTATCATTAAAAGTTAAAGAATATTAATCAGCTCACTATTGTTCTAACTTTTGAGAGCGAACAAAGTGCCTATGAAAAGGAATCTAAAAGAAAGACAAAAATTTTTAAATAGACTCCCTTTGTTTTATAACATCAACATCACACTTCTATACAATTATTTCTAAAATATTACATATATATGTTATTTCTGTTAAAAAGTTGCATTTTATGTAAAAGTATGGTAAAATATAAAAAGTAGTATTATGTAAAGGAGAGAAAATATGAGTATTTTAGAGGAAGAAAAATTAAATCAAATAACACAAAAATTTACTGAATTAGATTTTAAAGACACAAGTATTGCAGAAAAAGTAGAAGAAATTATTAATGATGTTCTAAAAGACAATGTAGACAAAATAGGTACAGTAACAAAAAGCACAACTATTGATGAAGCATTAGCTGAGGAAAAAGAAGGATTTGAAGAATTAAAGAAATTACAAGAGGAAGGAATATTAGAATATGTAGAAAATGAAGACTTAAAAAATGCACTTAATGCAAATGCATCAGAAGGAATAAAAGATGAAGAAGCAGAAAAGTTCTCTTTAGAAGAAGCAGGATATGTAGCAGAAGCATTAAAAGAGGCAAAAACAGAGGATATTTTAGAAGAAATTTTCAAAAGATTAGAGGAAGTAATAGAAGAAAAAAAGAAAGCATTAGATAAGAAAATAGAAGAAAACGAGGCTATGCGTTCAAAAGTTGAAAAAAGAGAACAATTAAAAATAGCAAAAGCAAAAGTAAGTAATCTTTACCAAAAAACACAAAATTATAAAGGAACAGAAGGAAAAAATTTAAACCAAAATGTGGGAGCAGCTGTTGCAGATTTAGATATGCAATTAGTAAAATTAACTAAGGAAACATCACGTGATGGGGTAGAAATGACAGATGCTATGCTAGATGAGGAAAATCAAAAGTTTGAAGAAGAAAAGAAAAATTTAGATGATTTACTAAGCAAAATTAAAGAGTCTTATAAAAAGAAAGATAATGAAAATATAAAATTAGATTTAATTGAAAAGCAAATTGATGATATAACAAAGGGAATTACTACTAATATGGAATTTAAAGATTTGCGTTCAAAATCGGAAGCTTTATATACAATATATGATCAAAATAAAGAGACTAAGGGAATACTAGAATTATTTCAAAATAAAATGATAACAATAAAAAAAGAAGATGCTAGAGGAATAGAAAAGGAAATTCAATTAAGAGCATCATCAATTACAGATGCAGGAATGGGACGAATGAATAAAATAAGGGCAGACTATATGAATCATACAAGTAAGGAAAATAAAACAGAAGAAGATAAAGAACGAATACAAGATGATATAATAATATATAAAAAATATAAAAATGTATTTGAAACAATTTGTGGAGATAGCTTAGAGATAGCACCATTAATGACTGAACAAGAATATATTAATGAATTTGAAGAATTAGAGAAAAATGCAGAAAAAAATGGAGTTTTTGGTTCAGGTAAAGCAAATAAAGTGGCTCAACAAATGCAAAGAATACATAAAGTATTGGAAGGATTTATTAGTAGGGTAGATAAAAACAGTAGAATAATAGAAGCATATAAAATAGTAGCAGGAAGATTATATTATAATTCAGCTGTTAAAGATAGTAATCTTCCACCTAAGACATTAATACAAGAAAAAAGAAAAGAAACTGTAAAAAAAATATATAAAGAAGAAAATCCAAATAATCATATTGAAGAAGAAGCATATAGAAAAATGCAAGAAACACAAGAACAAATATCAAAAGATGTGACAGGAGAATTAATAAATAGAAAAGCAGCAGGAGATGTGGAAAAATTTTCAGGAGATGTAATAGACAAAGATGGAAAGGTAATAAAGAGTGGACAAGGAGAGGTTAGTCCATATAATTATGGTTATAGTGATAGTAACGATGGTAGCAGATAATAATGAGATGTAAGTTAATATTAAAGAATAAAATAAAAGTAAACACAAAAGTGTTTACTTTTATTTTATTATAGGAAAGTTCTCCGAACTTCCTATAATATAAAGCGTTCCACAGAAAATTGCAAAGCAATTTTCGCGGGCGAACAAAGACGTGGCATGAAAAGTTATCTAAAAGGTTATAAAATTTTAATCATGCCACTTTTGTTCTATTATAGGAAAAATCAAAGATTTTCCTATAACATAAACACATTCTATACAAATTTGCTAAGGCAAATTTGGCAAGCAAACAAAAAAGGAGCATGTAAAGTAATCTAAAAGGTCAAAAAACCTAATCATGCTCCTTTTGTTTTTGGATATAAAACGGTAAAATCCCATCCATTAGAAACAAATTCTTTTGGATGGGATTTCTCTTTAAAGGACGCCTCTCTGATTGTAGCTACTATTGTGTGATATAGATATAATATTGATTACGATCGAAATTGTAATCGCAAGAATATCCACAACATAGTAGCACACAAAAAACGACAATGGTGGAATCGGAATCCACCGTGCTACGCCGACCATTACAGCCATTACAACTGTGAAAGCTATTGTGAGGCTAACAGCCCACTTCCGTTTGCCAGGTTCGGTAGTGGTTGCCATTATGAGCACTGCGACGAATGCAGCGCATAAGCAACCCAGCATGCACCATTTGTTTAATCCAAAAAATCGGATTAGCAATGGCACAATTCCAAGTAACGGAAGAACAAGGCTTCCAATATAGATAACTAGTTTCTGTGTGTTAAATAATTTTTTCATGCTTTTCATCGAGGGTTAGATACCCTCTCTCCTTTCTGCTTTTTTCTTTTTAGAAACTATAATAATTATACCATATTTTACATAAAAAAGCAATATTTATGGAAATCTATAAGAAAATATTTTAAATAAGTAAGAGATTAAGCAGTTTTTAGTAATTTATCTGTTTTAATTTTGTATCAAAAAATTAAAAAAATCTAGGTTTTTTATTGACTTACAGCCATTAACGTGGTAAAATATAATCTGTTATATAAATTGCCAATATTAGGCAAATTTATAATACTAATATTCTTTTTTGAAACTATCAAATAAAAATCAAAGAAGAATAAACACAAACCAAAAACAGGAGGTGAAATTTAAGTGCCAACCATTAATCAATTAGTAAGAAAAGGAAGAAAAACAGGAGTAACAAAATCAACAGCACCAGCACTTCAACATGGATGGAACTCAAAAAACAAAAAACTAACAAACAGTAGAGCTCCACAAAAAAGAGGTGTATGTACAGTTGTAAAAACAGTTACACCTAAAAAGCCAAACTCAGCATTAAGAAAAGTTGCCAGAGTTAGACTTTCTAATGGTTATGAAGTTACATCTTATATCCCAGGTATAGGACATAACTTACAAGAACACAGTGTTGTATTAATCAGAGGTGGTAGGGTAAAAGACTTACCAGGTGTTAGATACCATATCATTAGAGGAACATTAGATACAGCAGGTGTTAAAGACAGAATGCAAGCGCGTTCTAAGTATGGAGCTAAGAGACCTAAAAAATAATAAAACAAATTGAAATCAGCAACTTGCAAGTTTTGCAATTTATTATAAACTTCGACGTATTAATGTACGCCATCAGCTTATAATAAATCACAAAACTGCACAACATACCTAATTTGCTTTGTTTATACTATTAAAGAGGTTAAAGCTCAAAACAATAGTGCTTGTTATTTTGTCTAAACTTAAGGTACTTAAATTTAGAATAGATATATAAGCGCTGACTTAAAAAATAAAATTTTTAAGAGTACCTAAATGCTTTTTTTAAAGTGTTAATCAAAGAAGGAAACATTAAATCTGACATCATTTATGTATAGGATATATTATTTATCTATAAAATATGATAAAAGATTAGAGTGTGACCACTTATAATAAAAAGGAGGGAAGAATAGTGCCAAGAAAAGGATATATAGCTAAAAGAGAGGTATTACCAGATCCAATTTATAACAGTAAGGTTGTTACAAAATTAGTAAACAACATCATGTTAGATGGTAAAAAATCAGTTGCTCAAAAAATTGTATATGATGCATTTGACATCATAAAAGAAAAAGAGGGAAAAAATCCTTTAGAAGTTTTTGAAGCAGCTTTAGAAAATGTTATGCCAGTTCTTGAAGTAAAGGCAAGAAGAGTTGGTGGAGCAACTTACCAAGTTCCACTTGAAATTAGACCAGAAAGAAGACAAACTTTAGGTCTTAGATGGATTGTTTCTTATGCTAGAAATAGACATGAAAAAACAATGGCTGAGAAATTAGCTGGCGAATTAATGGATGCAGTAGCTGGAAATGGTGGAGCATTTAAGAAAAAAGAAGATACACACAGAATGGCAGAGGCGAATAAGGCGTTTGCTCACTACAAATGGTAAAATTTCGATTGGAAACGGCAATCTACAAATTTTTACTAAAGTAATCCAAACTTCGACGTACCAACGTACGCCATCAGCTTGTATTACTTAGCAAAAATTCGTATCTTACCATTTCGAATCAAAATTTTGACTAGATGTAAAAAATAGCAATCTACAAATTTTTACTAAAGTAATCCAAACTTCGACGTACCAACGTACGCC
>CAOKGO010000019.1 GCA_948468045.1 uncultured Clostridium sp.
ATTTTTTATTTTATCACGGAAGGATTTATTTACACAACTTTTTCTATACTCTCGCTAGACTAAAATTAAGCATTGTCTTTAAATTTCATTAAAATCTATTTTTTATCCAATCTAAAATAATATTTCCTATTTCGTTTTCTTTTCCAATATAAAAATGAGCCGTATTATCTATAATTCTATATTCAAAGTCATTACATTTTTTTGCTTTATCTTTTAGTAAATCTAAATGTAAATAATTACCTGTTTCATTTGAACCTGAAAATGTTAATATTGGAACATTTATTGATTCAAATTGATACCAATTTTCAGAATTAGCCATAACTGGTAAATTATCTAAATTAGAGTTCTTTCTAAACCAATTATAATATGTTTGAGAACTCATATACATATAATCTTCAACCAAGTTACTAAGGAGATTATTTGGATTGCCTTTATCAATATTCTCTTTTGCTTCTTTGATAAGTTCGTTATAATCCTTTTGTCGGTATAATTGAAGTCCAACCATATCTGGAGCACTTGCAAGTATTAGTCCTAAAATGTTAGGTCGTTTTTTATAATAGTAGTAAATCAGCTTGTTACATCCATAACTATGCCCCATTAAAATAAATCTTTTATAACCTAATTCTTTGGCTTTATTAATAGCTAAATCAATATCTAAAATACAATCTTCAAAAATTTCATACATACAACCATATCGTGCATATGAACCATCTTTCATTAAGGTATCATTTTCTATTGAATGTCCTCTGTTATGTTCATAAAGAAATCCTATATTATTTTCTACTAAAATATTTCCCCACACTGTAGCAAAATAATTATCAATTATGGTCTGACACATTCCATGTATAAATATTACACAAATATCCTTCTCATTACTGTTAAAATGTATCATAGGAAGACACAAATTATCTTTAGTGTATGCATTATTAATAAATTCTATATGATTCAATACAATACCCCCTTAATTATTTGATTTATATTTTCATCAGCTGTTCCGACTAGTCTAACGATGTTAGGTAATTGATAAAAATTAACAGTATTTTCAATACTAAATTCATCTTCTGTAGCAGAACATAAGAAAATTTTTTTGTTTAATGCTAATGCCATACCTAGTTCAATATGAGTTCCTCTTCCAGCAGGTAATAATATAATTACTACATCAGCATCTATAATTCCTTTTTTCTCTGATTTAGAATATTCTATTAAATCTTCAATAGTTTCATCATTGATAATATTTTTTGCCCAGTTATAAGTATGATGCCATCCATTCTCTTCCAATATTTTTGAATAATAATTAACTAGTTCACAATTTTTAAATCCAGATCCTATATAAAACTTCATTATACTTCCTCCATTCACGATTTTAAAATTCATTGAAATTATATAATAAATGACAAAATTTTTCTATACTTCTATTGGAATTCAATAATAAAATTATATATACATCTCTATAAACATTGAAATCTTAGAAAATCCCAAAAACAAAAAACTCATACCAAACAAACTTTTATGCTTTACGAATAACTACTTTTATGATAAACTAATTTATAATTATTAAATATTGAAAACAAATGCATTTAAGTCAACAATGAAATATCTTTTATAATATACATTGGAATTTAATAAGATAAATAATAAAATAAAATTACAAATATGTTGTTTTTATCAAAACAAAGTAACATTAAAAAATATAAAAATCTTTTTATTTTTATATTATAAGAAAGTTCTCTGAACTTCCTATAATATAAAGCGTTCCACGCAAAAATTGCTTTGCAATTTTCGCAGGCGAACAAAGACGTGGCATGAAAAGTAATCTAAAAGGTCATAAAATTTTAATCATGCCTCTTTTGTTCTTTGTTAACAAATAATGAATTTACAATGAAAGGAAAAAATGAAAACGAATAAGAATTACAAAAGCAATAAAATATTTATAGATGAATTAAAACGAACTTTTCCTATTTATATATTAGGTATGGTATTTCATGCAATAGTTATATATATATTGTATAAAATACCTAGTATTATAGGAAACATATTAGACTTATTAATTAAAGGAAATGCTAGTAAAGATATTATTATGCATAATGTATATAGCCTAATATTTTATTCAATTATAATGATTATACCTAGAATCATATATAGAACTTTATTTTTTACTAGAGCTAGAATATCAGATACATATTTAAGAAGTAAAGTAATAGAACACTTACAATCAGTTAAACCAATATATTACGACAAGGAAGATAAAGGCATATTTTTAGCTTATTTATCAAAAGAAATATTATCAATTAGAAAATTCCTTGGAAATGCCTTTTTCAATGTAGCAAGATTAATTGTAGCACCGATTATTGGACTAATTGTTATAGGAAAAAATTTTAATATAATTTTAATGTTATCAATATTACCAATTTTTCCAATTGCAATATATTTCTTATATAAGCTATATAAAAAGCAAGAAGAATTACTTGAAATAGAAAGAAAAGTTTATATAGATTTATCAAAAAATATAGAACAAAATACATCTGGCTTCAATCTAATAAAATTATATAATGAACAAGAAAATCAAAAAGAAAAATTTGATAAGGTAAACGAAGAAACATACAAATCAGATGTTAATGTTGGG
Source organism: uncultured Clostridium sp. (assembly GCA_948468045.1). Classification (GTDB taxonomy): domain Bacteria; phylum Bacillota; class Clostridia; order TANB77; family CAG-508; genus CAG-269. Next base: position 2,624 of record CAOKGO010000019.1, read on the forward strand.
GTAGTAATGTATAAAATGGATATGGTTTCAAATATTATGTATGCAGCATGTTATGGTATAGGTTTTGCAGTTGGACTATTTTTAATAAATAAAGGATTATTAACCATAGGAGAACTAACATCATATATTTCTTGTATAACCATTGCTATATCAGAAATTATAAATTCAATAGAACCATTACTTACAGGAATGTCTAATTTTAAAATAGCAAGTAGAAGATTCAATTATTTTTTCGGATTAGAAACTTATAAAAGAGAGGGTAAAAAATTAGAAAAAATTGATAAAATAGAAATAAGGAATCTTTTTTATAGTTATGAAAATAGCGAAAGATTAGCAATAAATAATATAAATATGACAATAAATAAAGGAGATAAAATAGGTATTGTTGGTAAAGTAGGAAGTGGGAAAACAACACTTATGAATATTATATCAGGATTTTATGAAGTACCAGAAAATAAAGTATATATTAATGGAATTGATATAAATGAATATTCAAGAGAGACTATATTCAATAATATTGGATATAGTATGCAAAAGAATATTATCACAGATGACACAATAAAGAACAACATTGATATTGTAGATGAATACACAGACGAAAAAATAGAAGAAATAAGTGAGAAAGCTAAAATATTAGAAGATATAAAGACAATGCAAGATGGTTTTGAAACAAAAATTGGAGAAAATGGCATCAAAATATCTGGAGGTCAAAAACAAAGAATACAAATTGCAAGAAATCTATTAAATGTTAGAAATGTAAATATATTTGATGACACATTATCTGCATTAGATGTAGATACAGAAAAGAAAGTGCTTGAAGAAATTGAAAAACAAATAGGAAATAATATACTTATACTTATTTCAAATAAAATAAGTATGATGGAAAAAATGGATAAAGTATTTTTACTAGTTGATGGAAAAATTTATGATAGTGGAACACATAAAGAGATGCTTGAAAAGAGTAAACTTTATAATGAGCTAAATACCTATGAGAAAGTAGGTGATTTAACATGAAAAAGATTATAAAAAAGTATGTTAAATCAATTATACTTTTAGGCATATTGTTATTAGCTTGTGACTTTTTATCAGCTATTCCACCATATATAGTAAAGCAAGTTGTAGATATTGATTTTACAAAAGAAAATATTATTCAAACGATCTTATTTTTTATAATTATATATATATCTATACATTTGGGTATACTAATATTTGAGTATATAAGAGATGTTGTAATAAATAAAACTATATGTAAAATTTTAAGAGATATAAGAAAAACATTATTTGATAAGATTTTAAATTTTAAAATGCTTACTTTTAACAAATACAATTCTTCTGAGTTATATACTAGATTAACTTCAGATGTAGACAATTTATTTGATTTATTTTTTGGTTTTTTATATGATATTTTAAGTAATATTTTATATATAGTATTTATGATAGTAATGATGTTTGTAGCTAATATAAACTTAGCTATTATTGGTGGGATTACAGTACTTCTTATCTCAATTATTGTATATAAATTTACTAAAATATTGGGAAATTTAGATAATGAAATCTTAAAAAAGAGAGATAAAGAACATAAAGAGTTTTCTGAATTATACAATAAAAGTAAGTTGACATATCTTTTTAAATTACAAAATAAAAATATTAACAAGATGAATAACTTATTTTATTCAGAATTAAAAATAAGAAGAAAGTATATATTTATACATAATTTTCCGTATTGGATAATAGCAATGATACAAGCAATAGGAATTTATGCAATTATATATTATGCTTTAAATATTAATATAGCTATATCTTTAGGAAGTATCTATTTGGTATTATACTATACTAAAGAATGTAAGACACCTCTTGAAGAAATATGTAATCAGTTAGAAGAATTACAAACATGTATAAATTCATATAAAAGAATAAAAGTTCTATTAAATGAAACAGAAGAAGAGAATATAGAAAGTGGAGAATATATAGAAAATCTAAATCGGAGATATTGAATTTAAAAATGTATCAATGAAATATGATAAAGAAATGATATTAAAAAATATATCATTTGTAATAAAAAAAGGAACAAAAGTTACTATTGCAGGAAAAACAGGAGTAGGAAAAACCACGCTCACAAATGTATTAATGAAATTATATGATATAGAAAGTGGAAAAATATTAATTGATAATTATGATATTTCTAAAATATCTACAAAATGTCTAAGAGATAATATTTCTTATATATCACAGAATCCATATATTTTTACAGATACAGTAAGAAATAATATAACTTTAGGAAACGAAAATATAACAGATGAACAAATAAATCAATTAGTACATGAAATGGGAGTAGAAAATTTATTTAGTAAATTAATTAATGGACTTGATACTAAAATAAAAGTTTCTAAATTGTCATATGGTGAATTGCAAATAATTGCATTTATAAGAGCTATATTGCATAAAGCAAATTTCTATGTATTTGATGAACCAACTTCAAATATAGATTTACAAACAGAAAAAATGATACAAAACATAGTAGATAAAATTTCAGAAAAGAGTACAGTAATTATAATAGCACACAGAAAGTCAACTATTGAAAGTTCAGATAAAATAATATATTTAAAAGATGGGCAAATAGATATAATAATGAATAAAGAAAGAATATAAATATCATTTATAAATAAAATTTTAATCATGCCACTTTTGTTCTCATTATCTTGAAAAAGGATGTAGCTTGTGGTATGCTAAGTTATGAGAATATTTATATAAAAGAGAAACAATTATAATAATTAAAAATCCAAAGAGGTAGTAAAAAATAATGGAAGATAAAATTTTAAAAACAATTCAAAAATATGAATTAATAAATGATGGAGATAAAATAGTAGTCGCAGTATCTGGTGGACCAGATTCAATATGCCTATTAAACATATTAAAAAATATACAAAAAGAAAAGTCTATTTTAACTACATCAAAAAAAACATATACAAACCCATCTTTTGAAATTATAGTAGCTCATGTAAATCATATGATAAGAAAAGAAGCAAGTGAAGATGAACAATATGTAAAAAACTATTGTGAAAAAAATGGAATTGTTTTTTTCTCAAAAAGTATAGATGTTGAAAAATTAGCCCATAATAATAAAATAGGAACAGAAGAAGCGGGAAGATTAGTCAGATACAACTTTTTTCAAGAAGTTTTAGAAAAAACAAAAGCAACAAAAATAGCAATAGCACACAATAAAAATGACAAAATAGAAACCATTATTTTGCATATATTAAGAGGAAGTGGACTAGAGGGATTAAAAGGAATAGAGCCCAAAAGAGGGAACATCATAAGACCTTTAATAGAATGTGAAAGAGAAGAAATAGAAAAATATTGTAAAGAAAATAATCTAAACCCAAGAATAGATAAAACAAATTTAGAAAATATCTATAATAGAAATAAAATTAGAAACATTGTAATTCCATATATTCAAAAAGAATTTAATCCAAACATAATAAAAACAATGGATAGACTATCAACTATCGTAACACAAGAAGACAAATATATAGAAAACCAAACTCAAAAAATTTATCAAGAAATACTTTTAGAAGAACAAAAAAATCAAATAACAATAGACTTAAAAAAGTTTAATTTACAAGAAATAGTAATAAAATCAAGACTAATTAGATATATTATAAAAAGATTATTTGGAAGTAGTCAAAGTATTGAAAAAATACATATAGAAGATATTATAAAATTATGTACGAAAAATATAGGAAATAAATACTTAACACCAAATAAAAATACAAAAATTTTAGTAAAAGACCATAAAATTTACTTTATAGTTATAAATTAATATACAAGAAAAAATTTTTATATTATAGCAAAGTTCTCTGAACTTCCTATAATATAAAGCGTTCCACGCAAAAATTGCTTAGCAATTTTCGCGGGCGAACAAAGACGAGGCATGAAAAGTTATCTAAAAGGTCATAAAATTTTAATCATGCCACTTTTGTTCTTTTACTTTGTAAAAGAACACTAAAAAGTTTCATAGAATTTCTAATATTAAAGAAAATTTATAAAATTTTTTGATTTTCTAGTCAAACTAAAATATGCTTTCCGTAACAAACAAACAAACACCATGAGTTTGTAACAAAAAAGACATATAAAAAACTATTGTAAAACAAAAAAATATATGGTATAAAATTGAACAAAGAAAATACAGTTAATTTTTTCTTTGTATCATACAAGCAAGAAACAAACTGTCAAAGACAATAAAAGTATTCTAAGGAGGAATTATTTTGAAAAACGGAATTAAAACATTAGCCATGTGGTTAATTATAGGAATTATTTTTATAGTAGTGCTGTCATCAATTGTAGAAAATAGCGACTCAAAATTAAAATATTCAGAATTAATAGCAAACATTAACAGTGGAAAAGTAGAAGCTATCCAAATTGAATCAGATGGAAAACTAGCAACAGTAACGTTAAAAGACGATAAAATTAAAAAAGAAGTTAATATTCCAGATATGGAAAGTTTCATGAAATATAGTGAAGAATTCTTAAAAGATGGAGCCTTTACATTAGAAGAAAAATCACAATCTATATTTATTACAATTCTTAGCTTACTTACACCATTTGGATTATTAATAATATTCTTCATATTCTGGTTCTTTATGATGGGTGGAGTAGGTCAAGGTGGACCTGGAAACAAAACAATGTCATTTGGAAAAAGTAAAGCTAGAATGATGACACCAGCAGACAAAAATAAAATCACTTTTGAAGATGTAGCAGGTGTTGATGAAGAAAAAGAAGAATTAGAAGAAATAGTACAATTCTTAAAAAATCCAAAAAAATTCACAGATATGGGAGCAAGAATACCAAAAGGTGTTTTATTAGTAGGACAGCCAGGTACAGGTAAAACATTGCTAGCTAAAGCAGTAGCAGGAGAAGCAGGAGTACCATTCTTTATAATAAGTGGTTCAGACTTTGTAGAAATGTTTGTTGGTGTAGGAGCATCAAGAGTAAGAGACCTATTTGACCAAGCTAAGAAAAACGCACCATGTATCATATTCATAGATGAAATTGATGCAGTTGGACGCCAAAGAGGGGCAGGACTAGGTGGAGGACATGACGAAAGAGAACAAACATTAAACCAATTATTAGTAGAAATGGATGGATTTGCAGAAAACGAGGGAGTTATTGTGTTAGCTGCAACAAATAGACCAGATGTATTAGACAAAGCACTTTTAAGAGCAGGAAGATTTGATAGACAAATTGTAGTAGGGATGCCAGATGTTAAAGCAAGAGAGCATATATTAGAAGTACACTCTAGAAAAAAACGTTTTGCAGACGATGTTGACTTAAAAGTAATTGCAAAAAATACATCAGGATTTGCAGGAGCAGACCTAGAAAATGTGTTAAATGAAGCAGCATTACTTGCAGCAAGAAGAGACCTAAAAGAAATAGGAATGAAAGAAATCGAAGATGCCATGGTAAAAGTAACTATGGGACCTGAGAAAAAAACAAAAGTAAGAAGTGAAAAAGAAAACAAATTAGTAGCATATCATGAAGCAGGTCATGCAGTAGTAAGCCACTTCTTAGAAACACAAGACCCAGTGCACCAAATATCTATTGTACCAAGAGGAATGGCAGGAGGATATACAATGTATCGTCCAACAGAAGACAAATCATTTATGTCTAAAACAGAAATGGAAGAAAACATTGTTTCATTACTTGGGGGTAGAGTAGCAGAAAGCCTAATTTTAAATGATATTTCAACAGGTGCAAGCAATGACATAGAAAGAGCAACTAAAATTGCAAGAAGCATGGTAACAAAATATGGAATGAGTGAAAGAATTGGAGCATTAATGCTAGGTTCTAACCAAGAAGAAGTATTCTTAGGAAGAGATTTTGCACAATCTAAAGAATATTCAGAAGAAACAGCAGCAGTCATTGATGAAGAAACAAAAAGAATTGTTGACACAGGATATAATAGAGCAAAACAAATCTTATCAGACAATATTGACAAATTGCACCAAGTAGCAGGAATTCTATTAGAAAAAGAAAAAATTGAAGCAGACGAATTTGAAGCAATATTTGGAGAATGAGACAGTAGGGACAGGTCTGATTTGTCTCATAGATAACAAACTATAATAATGTAGTTGAGAAAAGTAGCAATTTATATTGCTATTTTTTTTATTTTAGTATAAAATAACCATGTAAAAAATAAAGGGAAAGGTCAAAGCCCATGAAAAATTATTATGAAATATTAGAAGTAAATAGAAAAGCATCAAAAGAAGTAATTGAAAAAGCATACCATGTATTAGCAAAGAAATATCATCCAGACCTATATGATGGAATAAAAAAACAATATGCAGAAAAAAAGCTAAAAGAAATTAATGAAGCATATGACATCTTATCAGATGAATTTTTTAAAGAACAATATGACAATGAATTAGAAAAACAAGAAGAATTAAATAGACAAAACAAATATATACAACAAAAGTACGAAAAAAGTAGAATTCAGACAAAAGAGCAAGAAACAGTAAAAAAAGAAAATATAACTAATTATAAGCCAGGAACTTTTGGATCAATGGTAGAGTTAACAAAAATGGTTTTCCATGATTTTAAAAATAGTAGAAAAAGAAGAGCAGGAGAATTTAAAAAAGATCCAAAAAAGAATGCGATAGCAATTATTCTTACAATAATAGTAGTAATAATAATTGGAGTGATTTTATGGTTTATACCATTTACAAATGGATGGATGAGAGAACTTTTATTTGAAAATCCATTATTTAATTGGATAGGAGCATTATTTTAAAAATTAGTTAATTCGACTTTTTGAAATATCTTTATCAATTATATATCAACACTTTTATACAAAAATATAAGAAAAACATTAAGTTGGAACTAAAATAAAATATAACTATTGACAAGAACAATGCTTTCATGTATAATAATAACATTAAAGGGTTATCCCACATACAGATTACGTATGGACTGGAAGGAGGGGAATTAAAATGTCAGAGATAAAAGTTAATAATGGTAATATAGAAGATGCCTTAAAAAGGTTTAAAAGACAATGTGCAAGAAATGGAGTACTTCAAGAAGTACGTAAAAGAGAGCATTATGAAAAACCAAGTGTAAAAAGAAAGAAAAAATCAGAGGCAGCAAGAAAAAGAAAGTTTTAAAAACGCAAAAGTGATGTTTTATGTAGACTTAAAGAGTCAAAAGCATCACTTTTTTATATTATAGGAAAGTCCTCTGAACTTCCTATAATATAAAGAGTTTCACAGAAAATTGCTTTGCAATTTTCGCGGGCGAACAAAGACGTGGCATGAAAAGTTGTCTAAAAGGTCATAAATTTTAATCATGCTCTTTTTTTAGATATCTTATAAAATTTAATATATTTTTGAATTTATTAAAATGTATATTATAATAAAAATGTAGTATAATAAATCAAAGGAGGAAGAGAAAAATGGAGTATAAACAAACAGAATTAAAAAAAGGAATTAAATTACACACAATTAATAATGATAAATTCAAAACAAATTTAATTGCCGTATTTTTAACAACAAAATTAACAAGAGAAAATGTAACAAAAAATGCTGTAATTTCAGCTACATTACGAAGAGGTTCTAAAACAATGCCAACACAAGAAGAAATTAGCAAACAAATGGAGAGCATGTATGGAGCAAGATTTGATTGTGGATTAGACAAAACAGGAGATAATCAAGTTTTAAAATTCTATCTAGAAACTATAAATGACAATTTTCTACCAACAAATGGAGAAGATATATTAAAAAATTCATTACAAAAATTATTAGAAATCGTATTTAACCCATATCTAGAAAATGAAAGTTTTAAAGAGCAATATGTAGAACAAGAAAAAAACAATATAAAACAAAGAATTGAAGGAAAAATTGATAACAAAGCAAGATATAGCAAAGACCGTTGTATAGAAGAAATGTACAAAAACCAACCATTTGGATTATACAAAATAGGTTATGTAGAAGACTTACCTAAAATGGATGGAAAAAATCTATATGAATATTATAAACAACTAATAGACACTTGTAAAATAGATATTTTTGTTTCAGGAATAGTAGAAGAAAAAATAGCATCAATAGTAAAAGAAAATGAAAATATCACTAAATTAAAAGATAGAACACCAGATTTTATTATACCAAAAGAATTAAATAAAGAACTTCCAAAAAAGGAAAACATTGTAACAGAATCTATGGAAGTAACACAAGGAAAGCTAATTGTAGGTTTAAATGTTGCTATAAACAGTGAAGACTTAAAATATGACACATTAATATATAATAGCATTTTAGGTGGAAGTCCAAGTTCTAAATTGTTCCAAAATGTTAGAGAAAAAGCAAATTTAGCATATGTTGCAAGTTCATCATATTTAAGATACAAAAACAACATCTTTGTTAATTGCGGTATAGAAATAGGAAATTATGAAAAAGCATTAGAATTAATAAAACAACAGATTGAAGACATGAAAAATGGTGAATTTACTCAAAAAGATATAGAAAATGCAAAAAAAGGAATAATTGCAACAATAAAAACAATAGATGATGAACAAGATACAGAAATCACATATTATTTAGGTCAAGAATTAACAAACAATAGAATTTCAATTGATGATTACATGGCACGTATTGAAAAAGTAACAAAACAAGATGTGTTAAACATTGCAAAAAATGTAGGAATTCATACAATTTATTTTTTAAAGGACTAAAATCTTGAAAAAATAATTATTATATTCCACACAAATTTGCTAAAGCAAATTTGACGGCAAACAAAGACAGAGCATGTAAAGTAATCTAAAAGGTCAAAAATTTTTAATCATGCTCCTTTATTCTTTATAAATTCCAACTATATAGTTGAACAAAGATATGTTAGAAAACTTATCTAGATTTTAGTTAAAAAAGGAGGAAGTAAAGTGCAAATTATAGAAAATTCAAAAGTCAAAGAAAAAGTATATATTGAAAAGTTAGAAAATGGTTTAACAGTTATGATAATTCCTAAAAAAGGAATTCAAAAGAAATACATGATATGGGGAACACACTATGGTTCTAATGAAAGCAGTTTCATAGTTCCAGGAGAAGAACAAACAACAAATGTACCAAATGGAGTGGCACATTTTTTGGAGCATAAATTATTTGAGCAAGAAAATGGAGAAAACAGTTTAGATGTACTAACAGCATTAGGGGTAGATGCAAATGCATATACAACTAATGACCATACAGCATATTTATTCCAATGCACAGATAATTTTTATGAAGCAATGGACGAGCTGATGGATTATGTACAACATCCATATTTTACGGATGAAAATGTAGAAAAAGAAAAAGGCATCATAGGCCAAGAAATTATGATGTATGATGATTATCCAGAATGGAAAGTATACTTAAATGCATTACAGGCAATGTATCATAATAATCCAGTCAAAATTGATATAGTAGGAACAATTGAAAGCATTGGAGAAATTGACAAAGATATTTTATATAAATGTTATCAAACATTTTACAATCCATCTAACATGACAATGGTATTATGTGGTGACTTCGAACCAGAAAAACTATTAGAAGAAGTTAAAAAAAGATTATTAGACATAAAACCAAAAGGGGAAATAAAAAGAATTTATCCAAACGAACCAGAAGAAATTGTACAAGAAAAAATTGAACAAAAACTAGAAGTAAGTCAGGCTTTATATACAATAGGAATAAAAGATACAATAAAATGTGAGAAAGTAAAAAAACACATTGCAATGGAAATCTTACTAAACCTATTAATTGGTAGAAGTTCTAATTTATATAAAGAATTATATGACCAAGGAATTATATATTCACAACCTAGTTTAGAATATGAATTTACAGAAAACTATGCACATGCCTTAATTACAGGACAATCAAATAATTCAGAAATAATATATCAAAAATTTAAAGAAGAAGTAGAAAAATTTAAAACAGAAGGAATTCAAGAACAAGACTTTGAACGTATCAAAAAAATGATATATGGTGGTTATGTAATAGAATATAATGATGTTGAAAATATTGCTAGAATGTTTTTAGCAGATGCTATGAATGGAATAAACAGTTTTGACTATTTAGAGGAAATAGAAGGGATTACTGTAGAATATTTAGACCAAATTTTAAAAGATGTCTTTAAAAAGGAAAAAATGGTTCTTTCTATTGTAAAAAATTAAAAAAGAAATTTGTTATAAAAACAGCATTTTAGAAATAAAAATAAATATGCTGTTTTTTGTTGTCTTACAGTGTCGAATAAAGATAAATAAACACATACGAAAGTTGCCAAAAAACATTGAAAATACTTGACTTAAGCAAAATGTTGTGGTAATTTATAAATTAGGAATATAAAATTACCTTTAGGAAGGGTGAGGTCTATGTTAAATGATGAAATTTGCAAATTAAGGAATAAATTAAATAAAAGTATTGAGCAGGGGGATGATTATAACATTACATATCAATTAAGCATAGAATTAGATGAACTAATTGCTAAATACTATGAAAATAACCAAAATAAAGAAAAACTAGCATATATTACTAGAATATAAACTCGTGTTATAAATCTTTCCATGATAAAAATATCTTGGCGAGATTTTTTATATTATAGCAAAGTTCTCCGAACTTCCTATAATATAAAGCATTCTACACAAATTTGCTAAAGCAAATTTGGCAGGCGAACAAAGACATGTTTTGTTATAGAAAAAATCAAAGATTTTACCTATACAATAAATTTTTACATTCAAATTTTCAAAGTCCAAACCATATATTATTGCTTTTTTTATATATTTATAGTAAAATAAGGAAATAAAGAAAGGCGTGATACTATGAAAGTAATATTAAAAGCAGACATTAAAGGAGTAGGAAAAAAAGACGAAGTAATAAATGCATCAGATGGATATGCAAGAAACTTTTTGTTTCCTAAAAACTTAGCAGTAGAAGCAAACAATGAAAATATGTTAAAACTAAAAGCAAAACAAAATTCAGCCAAATTCCAAAAAGACCAAGAAAAAGAAGAAGCAATAAAAACATCAGATAAACTATCAAAAATATTATTAAAAATACAAGTAAAGGCTGGAGAAAATGGCAAAATATTTGGTGGAGTATCTAGTAAAGAAATTGCACAAGAATTAGAAAAACAATACAAAATAATAGTAGATAAAAAGAAAATAGACCTAAAAGAGACAATAAAAGTGTTAGGAATGCAAACCATTGAAATCAAATTATTTGAGGGAGTAATAGGAAAGTTAAAAATAGATGTAATATCATAGATAAAAACATAATAACTCTCAAAATCAAAACATGATTTAGATAGTAACAAGAAAATGGAGGAAGAATATGGAGTTAGGAAAAGTACCACCACATGATTTAGAAGCAGAACAAGCAATAATAGGAAGTATGCTAACAGATAAAGACGCTGTTATTTCAAGTATAGAAATATTAAAAGAAGAAGATTTTTATCGTGAAGACAATAAAGCAATTTATTCTGCTATTTTAAATTTATATAATAGAGCAGAACCAATTGATATCATAACTGTAAAAGCTGAACTAGAAGCAATTGGAAAATTCGAAAAAGTTGGTGGTTTAGAATATTTAGCAGAACTTCCAGAAAAAGTACCAACAACAGCAAATGCACAAAAATACATAAAAATAGTAGAAGAAAAATCAGTTTTGAGAAATCTAATAAAAACAGCAAATGAAATTATAGATCTTGGATATGACCCAACAGAAGAAGTAGAAGACATCATGGAAAATGCCGAAAAGAAAATATTTAATATAATGCAAAACAAAAATCAAAAAGGATATACACCAATAAAAGATGTATTAGTAGAAAGTTTTACACAATTAGAAGAACTATATAACCGTAAACAACACATAACAGGTGTACCAACAGGATTTACAGCATTGGACTATAAAACGGCAGGGTTTCATGGTTCAGATTTAATTTTAATAGCAGCAAGACCTGCTATGGGTAAATCAGCATTTGCATTAAACATTGCTACAAATGCAGCAATTAAAGCCAACATACCAGTAGCAATTTTTAGTTTAGAAATGTCAAAAGAACAAATGGTAAATAGAATTTTATGTAGTGAAGCAATGGTAGACAGCAACAAAGTAAGAACAGGGAAACTAGAAGAAGATGACTGGACAAAATTAGCACGGAGCAATTGGACCATTATCAGAAGCAGAAATTTATATTGATGACACTCCACGGAATCTCTGTTATGGAGATACGTGCAAAATGCAGAAAATTAAAATTAGAAAAAAACATAGGAATGGTTGTAATCGACTATTTACAATTAGTACAAGGTAGTAGCAAAAGAAATGGAAGTCGTGAACAAGAAATTTCAGAAATAAGTCGTTCTCTTAAAATACTTGCAAAAGAAATAGACGTTCCAGTTATTGCATTATCTCAATTATCAAGAGCAGTAGAACAAAGACCAGACCATAGACCAATGCTTTCAGACCTAAGAGAGTCAGGAGCAATTGAGCAAGATGCAGACATAGTTATGTTCTTATACAGAGACGATTATTACAACCAAGATAGTGAGAAAAAAGACATTGCAGAAGTAATCATGGCAAAGCACAGAGGAGGATCAACAGGAACAGTAGAATTATTATGGTTAGGAAGTTACACAAAATTTGTCAACTTAGAAAAACGATTTGATGACTAATTATATATGTGTATTATTCAATTCTTCCACAAGCAACCTTAGTACCTGAATTTCCACTTGGTTGTGACGTAAAATCATCAGGCAAATCATGAATAATAACAACTTTACCTAAAATATCTTTTATTTTAAATTTATTTACTAAAACACGCATATATGCATAACCATTATTCTCAATTAAAGGTGGTAAATCCCCAATATGAAAAGGATGAGCACAATTTGTAGTATTTAAATGTGACTTAGCATTTGCAAACTCATCACTTGAATTTCCTATACAAGAAATTCCCTCATGAATATGAAAACCAAAAAATCTACCTATACAATGATTATTTGATTGAGGTAGCCCAGTTACTTTAGCAGTAATAAGCACACCATCTTTTGTTTCCTTAAAAGTAACAATACCATCTATCTTAGGATATTTTTTTCCACCTTTTATATGTGCTTTAGCACTACTAAAAATATTTTTAAACATATAATCACCCTAACAAATTATATTCAAAAATAAGAAATTGGTGATTAAAAATTAAGCAAAAAAGCAAATTAGTGCTTAAAAATAAAAAAACTATTGCAATTTAAAAAAAATTATGTTACAATATCGAGGTATCAAAAAGAGAGAAACCGTAGGGAGGAAAATAAATGGAAATAGCAAAAGGAATATTAATTGTAATTTACTTTATGGTAGCAATAGCATTAATCATATTAGCATTAATACAATCAAAAGAAGATGCAGGCTTATCATCTACCATAACTGGTTCATCAGCAAACAATTTCTTTGAAAAAAACAAAGGAAGAACCAAAGAAGGAAAACAAAAAAGATGGACAATAATATTATCAATAGTATTTGCAATACTAACAATAACATTGGGAATTATTTATATGGCATAAATACAGAAAAAAAGGCGGTTTTTATTCAAAAAATCGCCTCTTTTGTTATATGAGACACTAGGGACAGGTCTCATTTGTGTCATTATGGGAAAGTATGATGACTCTCTATATATGTTTCAATGAAAGAAAGGAAAACCAATAATGCAAGAACAAGAACTTAAAATCTTAGAATTTATGAAAGACAAAGACTATGTACCTATGAAAGCAAAAGAAATTGCTATGGTAATGAGAGTGCCAAAAAAAGAATATAGGGACTTTTTAGAGGTACTTGGAAATTTAGAACTAAATTTTAAAATCCAAAAAAACAGAAAAAATAGATACAAATTAGTAGAAAAAACTTATTATGATGGTATTTATAGAAGAAATCAGAAAGGTTTTGGATTTGTAAGAATAGAAAATCAGGAAGAAGAAATATATGTATCAAAAGAAAATTCATCAAATGCATTAAATGGAGATAGAGTATTAGTTGAAATTTTAGAAGAAGCAAACAAAGTAAAAAATGCAGAAGGGAAAGTAGTTAAAATACTAAAACATGAAAAAGATACGATTGTTGGAATTTTTCAAAATAACAAAAACTTTGGGTTTGTTATACCAGATGATAAAAACTTTGGTACAGATGTATTCATATCAAAAAAAGATATGGGAAAAGCAAGAAACAACCATAAAGTATTAGTAAAAATTACAAAATATCCACAAAAAGGCAAAAAAGCAGAAGGCAAAATAATAGAAGTATTAGGAAATGTAAATGAAGCAGGGGTAGATATGTTATCACTTATCAAAGAATACAACTTGCCATCTACTTTTCCAGAACCAGTTGTGCAGGAAGCAAAACGTTTTGAAAACAAAGTAGACAAAAAAGACATTCCAAATAGAGTGGATTTTAGAGAAAAAACAATTTTTACAATAGATGGAGAAGATGCCAAAGACTTAGATGATGCAGTTCGTGTAGAAAAATTAAAAAATGGAAATTACAAATTAGAAGTACACATAGCAGATGTAAGTTTTTATGTACAAGAAAATAGTCTATTAGACCAAGAAGCATTAATAAGAGGGACAAGCATATATATGTTAGGAAGAGTTATACCAATGCTTCCAAGAGAACTATCAAATGGGATTTGTAGTTTAAATGCTGGAGAAGACAGATTCACCTTATCTTGCCTTATGGAGATAGATAATCAAGGAAAAGTAATTGCATCTGAAATAGTTAAAGGAATAATCAATGTAACAAAAAGAATGAGTTACAAAGAAGTACAAGAAATATTAGAAAATAGTAACCCAAAAACTATAAAAAAATATGAAAATTATATTACAGACTTTAAATTAATGGAAGAATTAGCACAAATTCTAAAAAACAAAAGAATGGAACAAGGATATTTAAACTTAGATATACCAGAAAGTAAAATTGACTTAGATATGGACGGAAGAGTAATTAATGTTTCAAAATATGAAACAACTTTTGCACATGAAATAATTGAACAATTTATGCTAACAGCAAATGAAACAATAGCAGAAAAATTCTTTTGGTTAGAAGCACCATTTATTTATCGTGTCCATGAAGACCCAGACCTAGAAAAAATACAAGATTTAAATCAATTTTTATTTAATTTTGGTTTAAAGATAAAAGCAAACAAAGACAACATATACCCAAAAGAATTTTCAAAAATACTAGAAGAAATAAAAGGAAAAGAAGAAGAAAAAGTAATATCAAACCTAGTATTAAGAACACTAAAAGTTGCAAGATATGAAGCCCAAAATCAAGGACATTTTGGAATCGCTAGCAAATACTACTGTCATTTTACATCACCAATTAGAAGATACCCAGACCTGTTCATTCATAGGGTAATATCTAAATATTTAGAAAACAACTATGATGTTCAATCAAAATGGCTAGAAGAACACAAGCCACAAGCAGTAGAAAGAGCTAAACAATCATCTGAAAGAGAAAAAATAGCAACAAAAGTAGAAAGAGAATCACAAGACCTAAAAAAAGCAGAATATATGGAAAAAAGGATTGGAGAGGAATATAATGGAATAGTATCTTCAGTAACTTCATTTGGAATTTTTGTAGAACTGGAAAACACAATAGAAGGACTTATAAAATTTGAAGACTTAGGTGATGAATATTTCATATATGACGAAAATAGAAAAAGGCTAATTGGAGAAAGAACAAACAAAACTTATAAAGTAGGAGACAAAGTAAAAATCAAAGTAAAAAGTGCAAGCAAAATGTTACGCCAAATAGACTTTGAACTAGCATGAGCAATTGGGGAGCAATTGAAGACATTCTTTTTGCTCTTTTATTTTAAAATATCAATACATCCAAACCATCACATTTGAGAAAATAACAACTAAAATTGAGAAAACAATAACACTAATACCACCAACCTTATTTTGCACAGTGTTAATCTCATATAAAGCATAACCAATAGTCCTAAACAAAATATAAAGGCTAAAAATCAAAAATAAAATATGATAAACAATACTTGACAAAACAATTCCTCCTTTAACTTTTCAAAAAAATGTCGCAAAAGAAACGTCCCCAACACGACAAAGTAAAATGTCGCAAAAGAAACGTCCCCAACGCGACATTTTAAGAATCTTCAGTTTGTGTAATTAGCATACCAGACTTAACAGATGTGTCTACTTTGACATCAAAAAACGAGTTTTTGAAGCTATCATGCCAATTATAGGCATTATATTCTTGTGTCGTAAAAAAATTACTTTGAGCTACTTTACCAAAACCATTAATATCAGATTTAAACTCTTTAGAAGTTTTATAAAGATAGGCAGAAAATACAGATTCTAGATATTGATTACAAGTGTTAGAAATAGCGTCCAAAATTTCAGATTTCAAGTAATTAGAGTTTTCAGACATAGAGTAAATTCTGCCAGTAAATTTTGTTTTTATTTTAACATATGGAGAAGATGTAGAAGTGTCTACTTTTACCTTAGTTGAGCTAGCTGGAGTCAAATAAATGTCTAAATAATGGCCAGCAACTTCAGGGTCAGGAATAGAAATCAAAAAGCGGTCTACTTTATTGTGCATTGTTAAATATGCAATTGTTTCTAAAGAAGACAATTCACCAACTAATTCATCTCCTTTGAATACAGCCATACCAATATTTTCAGAACCATTTTTACCTTCAATAGAGGATTCATTTGCTTTTATATTAAGGTTTTCTTGTGTTGTATTATTAGAAGGTTGTTCTTTTGCAAGACCTCCTAAAATAGCAACAGGTTCGCAAGTAGTACAAATAATATTATTAAAAAAAGTTCCAATAGTAGCATCAGGCATAAAACCAGTATATTTTCCAGAATTATTAAAAATCTCATAATATTTAGAAATTAAATTTTCAAGTTCTGGTGAAGTTTGTTCAATATAAGTTTTAGCACTACATTTACTAATAATAATATTAGAAGATGGCCTTACTTGGGTATTATTAATTAAAGTGTAGATTTCATCAGAAATACCTTCTTCTGCCAACTGTTCTGAAAATATAATAACCTTACAATGTGACATATTAAGCTCTTTTCCCATGTAGCTATTCATTAAATTAATTGCAGTACTAAGAGAAGAAGCGGTTACAGAATTCATAATAGTTGGTGCTTTTTCAGTTGAACCAGATTCAGAAGCTTTTGATGTAGTTGAAAATTGAAAACTTACCTGTAAATCACTATTGTTATCAGATGCTTTGTCAATTCCAATAGCTAATACATAAGCTAGGTTATCCATACTAAGAGATAGATAAGAACTAGAAAAAGCAACTATAAACATAATAATTAAAATAATGATAAATAAATTTCTAAATAATTTATTCAAAATAAACCTCCATATATAATATATATTTGCTATCACAAAAATAATAACAATATCAATTTTTTTGTTTCTTTTTTGCAAAATTTGCAAGTACTAAAATACTTCCGCCCAAGAAAAAGACGATACCTATTACTAAACAAGGATAAACTTTCACCTCAAAATTTTCTGAAATAGCATAATTTTTAGGTATTAAACTAATACCAAGAATGAGAAGACCAAAAATATCAACTAGAGGTTTTTTAGTTTCAATATTAGTTAGCTTTTTAAAAATTCCCATAGAAAATTTAATTACAATACTTAAATAGCAAGCAAAAGCCAAAATCCATATTAGTAAAAAGATAGATTCTAATCTTTGAAAAAAGCTACCAAACTCTATATAACGAGTAGCATTATATAAAGGAGTAATTTCATTTGTATCAATAAAAAACGAAAACATAAACAACAATGTAGCGACACATAAAATTAGATATATGCTAGATAAAATCATTGATATCATGGAAACTTTCTTTAGTTTTTCAGGTTCTTTCATATAAGGTGGTAAAAAATACAGAAAAACAATACCACCAAAAGAAGCAATATTTCCAAGACCTAACACAAAAGTATCAAACAAACCATCTCCAAAAATAGGGAAAATTCTTTCAGGAGAGAATTTATTCATATTAGCAAAAAATAGAAATATCATACTAGCTAAAACAAGTGGTAAAATTAATAGATTAGTTTTTAAAGAAGCATTAAAATCAAGTCGATTAGCAGTACAAACAGCAATCACAAACATAGCAATAATAAAAAGAAGATTAGTCATAGGGTAATAAATAATTTTAAGGGTTTCACAAAAGTTTCTAAGAAGAATACTAGAACTAACTAGAAAATACAAAATAAAAATAACACCTACAATAAGCTTAAAAATCTTTCCACCTAAATATTCAGACACATCAATAATATCTGAGCCAGGGAACTTTTTAAATAATTTTGATATAAGGCAAGCAAAAATAATAACTAAACTACTTACAACTACTAAATTAATTAAGCTGGCAGATTTAGTAGAAACTAAAATTTCTCTTGGCAAAGAAGAAATAGTATGTGTTACAACAATTGTAAGAACCAACATAATAGCTTCTAATGTTCCTATTTTTGATTTTGTCATAAAATATGCTCCTTTCAAAACATGAGTATATAAAAGTTGTTAAAATTTTAATTTGTTTTATTATATTTCCATTTCATAGAATATTTCTCTTGGTCTTTTTCCTGCTTTGAAGCAATAAAAGAAGGTCTGTATTCTCTTTTCCAAATAGGAGGCAATAAATATCCATTTCCATTAGAATTTTGTGCAGGTGCAAAAGGAGTTGTATAAGAAACACCAAAAGACCTTAAACTACAAATTAAGCTAATATATACAAATAAACCTAAAGCAATACCTAAAAATCCTGACATAAAGCCAAGTAGAACAAATGCAAATCTGAAGTATCTTAAATGGAAACCAAAAGAGAAGTCTGGAATTGCAAAAGAGGCAATACCAGTAATTGCAACTATAATAATTAGAATTGGGCTCACAATACTAGCACTAACAGCAGCTTGCCCTAAAACTAATGCACCAACAATACCAATTGTAGGACCAATAGCAGAAGGAACACGAAGACCAGCTTCACGAATAAGCTCAAAAGAAATTTCCATAAGCAAAATCTCTAAAATAATAGGAAAAGGCACATTTTCCCTAGAAGCTAAAATAGAATAAAGAAGTCCTGTTGGCAATATTTCTTGATGAAAACTTGTAATTGCAACATACAATCCAGGTAAAAGCAAAGTAATAAAAGCAGCTAAAAAACGTAAACTTCTTAAAAAATTAGCAAAATTAACTTTCAAATTAGTATCTTCTGGAGAAGTCAAGAAATCAACTAAAATAGATGGCATAATTACACCATAAGGAGTACCATTTACAATAACTATGACACGACCTTTAAGCAAATATTTTGCAGCTTTATCAGGTCTTTCAGTAGAAATAGTTTGAGGAACACCCAAAGCATTAGAATCTACCAACAACTGTTCTAATTCCCCAGCTGAAAGTAAAGAATCAATTTCTAAATTATTTAGCCTATACTTTACTTCATTAACTAAATCAGAATTTGTAACATTTTTCAAATAGCAAACAGCACATTTAGTTTTAGTAATTTTTCCAACTTCTAGATTTTCAATAATTAAATTTTCATTATTAACAATTCTTCTAATTAAAGAAGTATTAGTCCTTATATTTTCTACAAATGCTTCATGAGGACCTTTAATAACAATTTCATTGTTAGGTTTATCAACACTTCTTTGTTTAAAACCTTTTACTTCAATATCAAAAGCCAAATTTAAAGTATCTACAAATAAAGCACAATTACCGAGAATTAATACCACTTGCAACCTCATCAAAATCTTTTACTTCTTTTACAGCATTTTGAGGCATTAAGCAGCCTATAAGATAATTAGATAAATCAAATTTTTTAACTTTCCTGACAGTAATATTATTTGCAACAGCCTCTGAAATTACCTTACTTTGACCACCATCATATAAATTACTTTTATTTCTTAGCATAAGTGGTTCTAAAATAAACTTATCCATAATTTCAGAATCTACCATACCATCAATATAAATTAAAAATGCATTATATTGCTTTCCTCTAGCATTTATAGTAAATTCCCTCAAAATGACATCACTATTAATTAGCAAATTATATTTAATTTTCATATATTCCATATTAACACTAAGGCTAGGAAAAATATTTACCTTTTCTTGTTGATTAGGTAAAGCTCCTTTAACAGAAGAACCTTCTTCTGGTAAACTGAAATCATAGTCTACTGGAGGAGTATAGCCAAATACAGAATTAAACAAATTTTTAAAATCCATAAATTTCTCCTAAAACTACTTTTTCTTAGTATTTCAAAAATAATGTAAAATATACTAGTTTTTAATTAAAAAAAATGCTATAATAAAAGAGAACAAAAAACAAAGGAGAACCATTATGAAAAGCAAATTAGCAACAATTATAATATTAATTGTAATGTTTTTAATCATTGGAGTATTTGGAATATTTGGTTTTATACTATGGGAGGAATGCATTAAAATAGAAACATCAGCAGAACCACAAGATATAAAAACAATAATATCAGAAAATAGAAACATTATAGACAAAGAAATTAAAACACCAGAAATCTTAGACAACCCATTTGATGAAATACAAGGAACTAACAAAGAAAAAGATGAACAAATAAACTATTCAAACATAACCATAAACAAATATTTTTATAACCAATTAGAAGAAAACTCAAAAACAATATACAAAGCATTTGAAACAAACAAAGAAAACATGAAAACAGGAACATATGCAGTTCAATTAGGAAGCTCTTTTACAGATTTATTAAACGAAGAAAATGGACAAGAGCAATTAGGAAAATACTATCAATCTGCAATTGAAGCTTACACATATGATAATCCAGATGTATTTTATTTAAGTCCTAATAAAATGTACTTAAACATTGAAACAACAACAAAAGGTAAAAAAACAACATATAATGTATATATCAATAATGGAAATCAACCAAACTATTTAATAGACGAATTTTCATCAAAAGAACAAATAGATAGAGCAATTAACCAAATTGAAAAAGTAAAAAATTATATTTTGCAAAATCGAAAAAAGACTACATATGATAATATAAAAATGGTACATGACTATCTAATAGAAAACATAGAATATGATACAACAATTTCAAAAGAAAACATATATAATATTTATGGAGCTATGATAAATGGAGAAGCAGTATGTGAGGGATATGCAAGAAGTTTTAAATATTTAATGGACTATTTAGGAATACCATGTACTTTAGTAATAGGAAAAGGAACAAACTCAGATGGTCAAACAGAAAACCATGCATGGAATTATGTACAACTAGAAGATTTTTGGTATGCAATAGACTGTACATGGGATGACCCTATTTCAAAAAATGGAGAAGTTAGCAAAAGTTCTAAATATAGATATTTTTTGAAAGGGTCAATTGAAATGTTAAAAGACCATGTACCAAGCGGACAATTCACAGAAAATGGAGAGACTTTTAGTTATCCACCACTTAGTACAGTAAATTATGAATGAGAAAAAAATCATTTTTGAAACTTTTAGAAAAAAATAAATATCTATATAAGTAGGATTTGGGGACGGCCCCAAAATCCTATTTTTGTTGTATAGAAAAAATAAAAAATTTTATCTATACAACAAAAACACATTCCACACAAATTTGCTAAAGCAAAATTGGCGGCGAACAAAGACGGAGCATATAAAGAATTTAAGAGGTCAAAAAATCTAATCATGCTCCTTTTGTTCTGTTATAGAAAAAATCAAAAATTTTATCTATACAACAAAAACACATTCTACACAAATTTGCAAAGCAAATTTGGCGGCGAACAATTATAGGAAAAACTAGAGTATAAAAGAGGTGAAAAGATGGAAGAACTAGTAGAAAAAGCGAAAAATGGGGACAAAGAAGCATTTACAAAGCTAATATTAGAAAATCAAATAAAATTATATAAAATAGCAAAAGCAAGGCTAAGAAATGAAGCAGACATAGAAGATGTGGTACAAGAAACAATGCTAATTTTATATACAAAACTATCAAAATTAAAAGATAACACAAAATTTGAAATTTGGCTATACAAAATATTAATAAATCAATGTAATAAAAAGTATAGAAAAAATAAAATAAATTTACTTCCATTAGAAATGATAGAAAATCAGAAAATCTATAGTACTGAGGAAAAAATAGAAAACAAGCTAGATTATGAAAAAATCTTAGACATGTTTTCAGAAAAAGACAGAATAATCATTTTACTATATTATAGTAACGGTTATACAACCAAACAAATTGCTGAAATTTTAAACAAAAACGAAAACACAATAAAAACAAAATTAAGGAGAATGAAACTAAAAATAAGAGAAAGATATTACTTAGATAATTAAGGAAAAATTAATATTGGAATAATAATGATTTGTTAATATTTCTGAATTTAATATATAGCGTTCAAACAACGGTTTATAGGAACCTTTAAAACCTAAAATAGATAATATAAGGAGAAATATAAATGGAAAATTTAGATAAACAACTAGAACTTATCTTCAAAAAAGATGTAGATATACCAGGACAATTAACCCAAAAAATCAAAAAAGCAATAGATCAAAAAGATAAAACAAAAAGGAGAATTATTTATTGCAAAATAAGAAATGTTACAGTAGCAATGTTAGTAATTGCATTATTAGGTTTAGCAACTCCTGATATTTATGCACAAATTAAATGGAACATAGAATATAAAGAATTTGAAAACAGACCAGTAGAATATGGAATGGCAAGCATTAAGCAAGCAATAGAAAATGGATACGAAAAAAACATAGATATGGAATATACATATCATGACAATATTGGTGTAAAGCTAGATTCTCTAATGATAACGGATGAATTTTTTAGTATGAATGTAGATTTTGTTTTTCCAAAAGAGACACAAATTAATACAGAAACTTTTAGTTACGGATATGCTATATATGACGAAAACAAGAATGTATATGGAATACTAGATGGTGATTATTTAGATGTAAAAGAAATAGTTAAAGGAAAAGGTTACTGGAAAAAACTTTATACAGAAGAAAACATTCCATATAATAAAAAAGAAAACTTTCCAATAACAATATCAGACTGTCCACAAGGAACAACAGTAATTACTTCAAAAGATGGAAATATAATAACAAAAACCAGCATGACAACACCAAAAGAATTTCCAAGAAGCAAGAAATTGTATATAAGAATATTCAATATTGGATATACAATGAACCAATATGATGAAGAAAGAATAGAATTATCAGTATCAGAAAGATTTAATTTAACAGATGCAGAATGGAAATTAGAAGTAGAAGTACCAGAAAACTTTTATCAAAGGAAAAGTGCAGAATTTAAACTTGCAGAAGAGGTAAAAGGGTTTGAACTAAAAAAATTAATAGTAACAGAAACAGGAACGAGCATAATCTTCAAGATGGACGGATTTATAGATTTAGTGATGTCTGGTAAAGACATGGATAAAGATGAATTCGAACAAAGAATGGATGAAGCACTTTATATAACGAATGAAGATGGAAAAAAATATAGCTATACAAAAAATGACAATGGAACATATATGAATGGCACATACAAGGCTAAATTTGACTTAAATAAAAGTGATTTAAATCAAAAATTGTACTTAAACTTTAAAATGAATGGTGAACAATATAAAATCCAATTATTACAAAAGTAGGATTTGGGGACGGCCCCAAAATCCTATTTTTGTTGTATAGAAAAAATCAAAAATTTTATCTATACAACAAAAACACATTCCACACAAATTTGCTAAAGCAAATTTGGCGGAGAACAAAGACGGAGCATATAAAAGAATTTAAGAGGTCAAAAAATCTAATCATGCTCCTTTTGTTCTGTTATAGGAAAAATCAAAGATTTTATCTATAACAAAAACATATTCCACACAAATTTGCTAAAGCAAATTTGGCGGAGAACAAAGACGGAGCATATAAAAGAATTTAAGAGGTCAAAAAATCTAATCATGCTCCTTTTGTTCTGTTATAGGAAAAATCGAAGATTTTCCTATAACATAAACACATTCTACACAAATTTGCTAAAGCAAATTTGGCAGGCGAACAAAGACGGAGCATATAAAAGAATTTAAGAGGTCAAAAAATCTAATCATGCTCCTTTTGTTCTTATTTTAAATTAGAAAACCTATTGAATAATAGAGTAAATAACAATTCCAATTGTTTGAATTATAAATAAATTCAAAGTATTTGAAGTCAAAAGATTATTAGTAGCCTCAACAACACCAAGCATATTATCTGATTTTTGCTTTTTATGATGCTTTTGAGCTTCGAAAAAAGTAATCAATTCAGGTATACTTGTAATAAAACCTAATAAAATACCAATAATAGTCTCAGAGATACGAAATTGATAACATAAATTATTTAAAGTTTCACCTAGTAATTCTCCAACAACATACAATAAAATACCTGAGCCAAACAAAATAAGCATATATAAAGCAGTTTTTCTAGTATTTCCCTTTTCATTTTTCTCTTCTTCTTCAATTTGTTTTGCAATTTCAGCATCTTCTTTTTTCAAATATAGATTATGGCAATTACTATTCAAATAATAGAAAAAAATATACAAAATCAAAAACAGTGGAACAAAAACAATTTTTACTTCAACATTTTTCCATACTAATACAAGAGGTATAATTATAGTTATAAAAACCAAAATGATATCAATTTGAATTGCTTTATTAGAAAAAGCTTTTTTATTTTTATTTATAATTATAGAAGCAAAATATTGTATAAAATTAATCACATTAGAACTTAAAATATTATAAACACTAGTAGCAATCAAACCATTAACACTAGATATACTAATAGTTAAAAGTTCTGGAATTGATGTTGCGTATCCTGCAATATTTCCAACAGTCTTTGATTTTAAATTCAAATTTTCTGCCAGTTTTCTCAAAGTAACTACCAAAATATATTTAGAAATCAAAACAACAATACCAGCATATAAAAAAAACTTTACAATTTCAAATAACATATTATTCCTCTTTCAATGATGAATTTGGTTATGGTTGAAAAAACATATTAAATTTTGTAAACTAATGTAATTTAAAAACTAGTTTTCCAATCATAATCAAACCATTTTATATTATTTTTTCCAATTTGTTGCTAATTATTAAAAAATATTGTATAATTGGCTAAAATAAGAGAGAAAGGAAGATATAATATATGATTGATATTAAATATTTAAGAGAAAATCCAGAAGTCGTAAAAGAAAACATAAAGAAAAAATTTCAAGAGCACAAAATTGTTTTAGTTGATGAAGTACTTGAATTAGATGTTAAAAATAGAGAAGCAAAACTAAATGGAGACAATTTAAGATCAGAGAGAAAAACATTAAGCAACGAAATTGGTAGCCTTATGAAAGAAGGAAAAAAAGAAGAAGCCGAAAAAGTAAAGGCCCAAGTAAATGAACTAAATGAAAAATTAGAAAAAAACGAAAAATTAGAAAATGAATATGCAGAACAAATAAAAACAAAAATGATGAAAATTCCAAACATTATGCATGAATCTGTCCCAATAGGAAAAGATGATAGCGAAAACGTTGAAGTTCAAAAGTTTGGAGAGCCTGTTGTACCAAACTATGAAGTTCCTTACCATGGAGAAATTTTAGAGGCTTTAGGAGGTTTGGACTTAGACAGTGCAAGGCGTGTTAGTGGAAATGGTTTTTATTATTTAATGGGAGATGTTGCAAGACTTCATTCTGCTGTTCTAACATATGCAAGAGACTTTATGATCAATAAAGGATTTATTTATTGTATACCACCATTTATGATACGTTCAGATGTTGTAACTGGTGTAATGAGCTTTGAAGAAATGGATGCCATGATGTACAAAATTGAGGGAGAAGACTTATACTTAATTGGAACTAGTGAACACTCTATGATAGGTAAATTTAAAGACCAAATTTTAAAAAAAGAAGATATGCCATACACAATGACATCTTACTCACCTTGTTTCAGAAAAGAAAAAGGAGCACATGGAATAGAAGAACGTGGAGTGTATAGAATACATCAATTTGAAAAACAAGAAATGATAGTTGTATGTGAGCCTGAACAATCTTGGGAATGGTATGAAAAAATGTGGTCATATACAGTGGAATTCTTTAGAAGTATGAACATTCCAGTAAGAACATTAGAATGTTGTAGTGGAGACTTAGCAGATCTAAAAGCAAAATCATGTGATGTAGAAGCTTGGAGTCCTAGACAAAAGAAATACTTTGAAGTTGGTAGCTGCTCTAATTTAACAGACGCACAAGCTAGAAGACTTGGAATACGTATAAAAGGAGAAAATGGAAACTATTTTGCACATACATTAAATAATACAGTAGTTGCACCACCTCGTATGTTAATTTCTATAATGGAAAACAACTATCAACCAAATGGAAGTGTTATTATTCCGGAAGTTTTAAGACCTTATATGGGTGGACAAGAAAAAATAACTCCATAGTAGAAAATTTCTATAACATCAACACATTACACACAAATTTGCTAAAGCAAATTTAGTGGCGAACAAAAATGGAGCATGAAAAATTATCTAAAAGGTCAAAATTTTTCAATCATGCTCCTTTTGTTTTAGATTTTGATTTATAATAGGTGCGAAAGACAACTTAACAATTGCACTATAGGAGGAGAAAACATGATAGTTAAAAACCCACAGTTTGAAGTTTCTGCAGTTAGTCAAAAACAATATCCTCAAAATGGTTTACCTGAAATTGTTTTAGTAGGTAAGTCTAATGTAGGAAAATCAAGTTTTGTAAATACAATGATAAACAGAAAAAAATTAGCTAGAACAAGTAGTGAACCTCGGTAAAACTCGTCAAATTAATTTTTATAATATTGATGATAGCTTTTACTTTGTTGATTTACCACGGTTATGGATATAGTAAAATGTCTAAAAAAGAGCAAGAACAAGTTGGAAAATTTATTGAACAATATTTATTTAATAGAGAAGAAATTGCTTTAATTATATTTTTAGTTGATATTAGGCATAACCCTACTGAAAATGACAGACTGATGTATAATTATATTATATCTTCTGGATTACCTTGTTTAATTTTAGCTAACAAGGCTGATAAAATTGCTATAACTAAAGTTCAAGATGCAGTTTTAAATTTGCAAAAACAAATAAATCCTATTGGAGATGTTCCAACATTTCCGTTTTCATCTGAAAGGAAAATTTATCAAGAGGATGTTTGGGAATTGTTAGAAAAATATATTATTCAATAAGAAAAAATGCACATTCCCATGTTAAACTTTTGCCTAACATGGTGGTGCATTTTAAAAGTATTACTCTTTAAAAGTAACTGTTAATTAACAACAACATTTACATTTGCATTTTCTTTCTCTTTTTTTACAACATAACATTAATATAATTGTTAGAATTAATAATAGTCCTAATATTACAGCTAAAACAATAACTGCTGGTAATGCAGCAAGAATTGCAACAGCTACTGCAGCACCTATAATTAATCCAAGAACTAAAGCAAATGCTGTTAATAAAATAATTGCTACAATACCTAAACAGTTTCTTTTCTTTGCGCATTTTTCAGGTCTGTTGTCATAGCAACAAATTGTTTCTTGTGGCTCCATTATAAAGTCACCTCCAATATAGCACCTTGTTTGATACTATATTGTATTATATGTCTTTTTTTGTCGATTTGTTACTTCATTTCTTATTTAAAAAGCATTAATACGAAATATTAATTATAGAACAAAAGAAATATAAGAAATTTATGATATAAACATATATCTAATAACAAGAATATAAAAATGAATTATAAAAAAACCCAATTATTATAAAAAATTAAACTTATTGAAAAGATACACAAAAAATCAAGAAAAAGCTTGACAAAATCAAGTCAAATAGTATATAATATAAAACGTTACAAGAAGAAGTCAAACTT
Organism: uncultured Clostridium sp.; assembly: GCA_948468045.1. GTDB lineage: Bacteria > Bacillota > Clostridia > TANB77 > CAG-508 > CAG-269. Next base: position 30,562 of record CAOKGO010000019.1, read on the forward strand.
CTCACCCTATCCAAATTAGGAAAAAGGTTAGAAACTGAATAAATCCAAAGTTTAAAACTTAGGGCTTTATTTTGATTTGGCTTGTAACAAAGTCAAATTTTTTATTTTTATGGAGGTGTTTGCCATCAAACAAGAATTACCAATCAACAGACAAATTAGAGCAAAAGAAGTACAATTAATCGAAGATGATGGACAAAAAGCAGGAGTAATATCATTTGAAGAAGCACTAGAAAAAGCAGAAAGCAAAAACTTAGACTTAGTTTTAGTAGCTCCTAACAGCAATCCACCAGTTTGTAAAATTATGAACTATGGAAAATACAAGTTTGAGCAAGCTAAAAAAGAAAAAGAAGCTAAGAAAAAACAAAAAATACTTGAAATAAAAGAGTTACGTGTAACTCCAAATATTGAAGAACACGACTTTAGTTTCAAATGCAAAAATGCAAGAAAATTTCTAACAGACGGAAACAAAGTAAAAATAACAGTAAGATTTCGTGGAAGAGAAGTCAATAATTCAAAAGCTGGAGAAGCAGTATTAAACAAATTTATTGAAAATTTAGAAGATGTTGCATCTGTTGAGAAATCACCTAAATTAGAGGGTAGAAATATGTTTACAATTTTAGCTAAAAAAGCAGATAAATAAAAAGTAGTTAAAATTATACTACAATATCTGTAATAAAATAAAAGTAAAAAACGAAAGACTAACTATTAATTGTCAATAGAAATATTAAAAATTTTTTAATAT
>CAOKGO010000020.1 GCA_948468045.1 uncultured Clostridium sp.
TCTATTGCTTCATCATATTTTGTTGTTATTCCTGGTATTGCTGTTCCACCATTTACGTCAAAGCTTACTGTTGCATTATTTGCAGTGAATTTTGCATATAATGTTACATTTTCTGCTTTTACTACATATTTTCCGTCTTCATTTAATGTTACTGGTGTTTGACATGTTGAATCTGTATACCATCCAGCAAATGTATATCCTGTTTTTGTTGCTGTTGCTGGTAATTCTATTGCTTCATCATATTTTGTTGTTATTCCTGGTATTGCTGTTCCACCATTTATGTCAAAGCTTACTGTTGCATCATTTGCTTCAAATTCTGCATTTACTGTAATATCTTTTGATATTATTGTATCTGCTGTTAATTCTACTTTTGAAGCTGTTTCTCCTTCACCCTCTGTATAGAACCATCCATTAAATGTATATCCTTCTTTGCTTGGTTCTTTTGGTAATGTTACTTTGTATTCATTATCTAATATTGCTTTTTCTGTTGCATATTCTTGTCCGTCTACTAAGAAATTAACTGTATATTCTGTTGCAGGTGTTATTGTTAATTCTAAGTCTGTTATATCTGCTGGTATTTGATAATTTTTATGTTCTACATTTTCAGCATAACCAAATTTTACTGTTATTCCTGTTGTTGTTCCTACATCTTTTCTTGATGTTCCATAGTCTACAACAATAATTCCTTCTGGTAATACTGCATCTTCTTTTAATTTTACTGTTTGTGGTTTACCATTATATGTGAAAGTTGTTTCAAAAACATCTTTACTTACAGATGTTGGTGCTGGTAATATTGTTATTCCTAAATCTGTTATATCTGCTGGTAATTCATAGTTTTTATATGCTCCTGCTTTATAAGCAAATTTTACTGTTACAGGTGTTGTTCCTACATTTGTTCTTGTTCCTACATAATTTATGTCTATTATGTCTGTTATTTCTTTTGCTAATATAGGTGTTCCATCTTCATTTTGTTTTAATTTTATTGTTTGTGGTTGTCCATTATATACTGCACTTGTTTCAAAAATATCTTTGCTTATTTCTAATTTAGCAGGTATTATGTTTAAATCTAATCCTGTTATGTCTGCTGGTAATGCATAATTTTTATATTGTGTATCTGCTTTATAACTGAATTTTACTGTTATTCCTGATGTTGTTCCTACATTTGTTCTTGTTTTTCCATAGTCTATATTAATTATATCTGTTATTTCTTCTGATAATAATGGTGTTCCATCTTCTTTTTCTTTTAGTTTTACTGTTTGTGGTTGTCCATTATATACTAAACTTGTTTCAAAATCTTCTTTACTTATTTCAACTGGAGCAGGTGTTATTGTTAAATCTAATCCAGTTATACTTGCTGGTAATGCATAGTTTTTAAATTGTACGTCTGCTTTATAACTAAATTTTACTGTTATTCCTGTTAATGTTCCTACATTTGTTCTTGTTTTTCCATAGTCCACGTCGAAAAAGCCTTCTGGCAATTTTGTTTCATCTTTTAATTTTACTGTTTGTGGTTTTCCATTATATGCTAAGCTTGTTTCAAAATCATCTTTGCTTATTTCTATTATAGCAGGTGTGATTGTTAAATTTAAGTTTTTAGTTTGTGCTGTTAATTCATATTTTGTTGAATCTGTTACTGCAAATTTTACAGTTACAGCAGTTGTTCCTACATTTGTTCTTGTTTTTCCATAATCTGCAATTTGTAATCCTGTTGGTAATGTTGTTCCATCTTTTAATTTTACTGTTTGTGGTTGTCCATTATATACTAAGCTTGTTTCAAATTCTATTGTGTTTATGTCTATTATTTTTTTGCTTAATATTAATGTTACTGTTGAGTTTGATGTTGATTCATTATGGTTGTCATCTCCTAGATATTTTACTTCAAATGTGTTTCCTTCTACACTGTCTACTGGTGTTGATAAATCATCTACAAATACCCAACCTGTTGGTAATTGGTCTTTTATATCATTTAATGTTTGTCCATATGTTGCATTTATTGTTGTTGTTGTTAATTCTGGTGCATCCGCTTTTGCAACTATTACTGTTACTTCGATATTTGAAGTTGATGGTTCATGGTTGTCATCTCCTGCATATTGTACTTCAAATGTATTTCCTGTTTCTGTTGCATTTCCTACTGATGTTGTTCCACCTTTAACAAAGGTCCAACCTGATGTTAGTTGTCCTTTTATGTCATCTAATGTTTGTCCATATGTTGCATTTAATGTTGTTGTTGTCAATTCTGGTGCTTTTGCTTTATTTATTGTAAATACATTTTCTTCACTGTCAATTACTAATGGTGTTGATTCTACTGTATAATTTTTGTTTGTTATTGTAATTTCTGTAATAACTTTATATGTTCCAGCATTTTTTGGTTGTTCTTCTGTTGCATCTGCATTGTCATATGTTCCATCTGCTTTTTCTTTTACATATTTTGTTACTACTGTGTAGTCAGTATTTTCTGTTAAAGTTCCATTTACACTTGGTACTGTTACTGTTGCTTTTCCAGCTGTTGTTGTTCCATCATAAGTAAAGCCATTTGGAACATTTACTGTTACCTCAGTAGCTGTTATTTCTTTTGGTTCAATTGTGAAGTTTACTGTACTTTTTCCACTTCCTGTGTAGCTTCCATCTGCTTTTGCTGTGATTGTTACTGTTGCAGTATAGTTTCCTACATTTACTGCTTTTCCTTCTGATGTTACATTTTCTCCTGTATATGTAATTTCTACATCTACATCATTTGCTGTTAATCCATTTAATAATGTATATGTTGCTTCAATTGCATTTCCTGTAAATGTTGTGTTTGTAGGTGCTATTGCTGTTACATCACTATCTGATAATGTTTTTCCTCTAATTATGAAGTCAACTGTACTTGTTGCTGTTCCTGAATAATTTCCATTTGCTTTTGCTGTGATTGTTACTGTTGCAGTATAACTTCCTGCATTTGTTGGAGCTGTTGAGCCTAATTCAGTTCCATATGTAATTTCTACATCTACATCATCTGCTGTTATTCCATTTAATGTGTATGTTGCTTCAATTGGGTCTCCAGTAAATATTGTATTTGTAGGTGCTACTGCTGTTACATTACTGTTTGTTAATGCTTTTTTAGCAACAATTACTGTTACATCTACATTTTCTGTTGATGGTTTGTGGTTGTCATCTCCACCATATTTTACTTTAAATGTATTTCCTGTTTCTGTTGCATTTCCTACTAATGTTGTTAATTCGTCTACAAATGTCCATCCTGATGTTAATTGGTCTTTTATGTCATTTAATGTTTGTCCATATGTTGCGTTTAATGTTGTTGTTGTTAATTCTGGGGCATCTGCTTTTTCAACTATTACTTTTACTTCTGCATTTTCTGTTGCTGGATTATGATTGTCATCTCCATCATATTTTACTGCAAATGTATTTCCTGTTTGAGTTGCATTTCCTACTGATGTTGTTAATTCGTCTACAAATGTCCATCCTGGTGTTAATTGGTCTTTTATATCATTTAATGTTTGTCCATATGTTGCATTTAATGTTGTTGTTGTTAATTCTGGTGCATCTGCTTTTTCAACTATTACTGTTACATCTATATTTGAAGTTGATGCTTCATGGTTTGCATCTCCATCATATTTTACTTTAAATGTGTTTCCAGTTTGAGTTGCATTTCCTACTGATGTTGTTAATTCGTCTACAAATGACCATCCTGATGTTAATTGGTCTTTTATATCATCTAATGTTTGTCCATATGTTGCATTTAATGTTGTTGTTTCTAATTGTGGTGCATTTGCTTTATTTATTGTAAATATGCTATTTTTGTCTACTACTAATGGTGTTACTTCTGTTGCATAGTTTTTATTAGTTATTGTTATTTCTGTAATTACTTTATATGTTCCTGCATCTGTTGGTGCAGTTGTTGTTGCAGTTGTATTGTCATAATTTCCTTGTTCATCTGCTTTTACATATTTTATTATTTCTGTATAGTCTGTGTCTTTTACTAAGTTTCCATTTACTCCTGCTACTGTTACTGTTGCTGTTCCTGTTTTTGTTCCATCATAAGTAAATGTATCTGGTACATTTACAGTTACATTATTATCTGTAATATTTGCTTTTGTTATTGTATATTTTCCTGGAGTAAATGTTACTTCATAGTTTGTATCTATATTTACTGTTCCATTTATATTATATGTTCCTTCATCTGTTCCTTCTTCTTTTGTTAATTGTATATTTAATATGTCCTCAGTGTCTTCATACACTAAAGCTCCATTTGGGATATTATATGTTAAAGTTTTTAATTTTTCTCCATATACACTTGTTACATTATTTATTTCAATTGTAATTGGCTTTTTGCTTATAAGTATTTGAAAATCAAAATTTGTTCCTGTATAATCAGGATCTAAATCTTTTCCATCAAAATGTCCTAAAACAATTTGTTTTTTACCTACTTTGTATTTGTCATATGTTAGCATTGTTTCTGTTACATCTTTGTAAATTACTTTTTCTGATGCCATTGTTACTTTTATTTTTGCATCTGTTAGGTTAAGTGTGTCTCCATATTGATAATTCTTTTGAGTTGGTTCTATAAAATCTACACTTTTAATAGAGTCTTTAACTATATAATTGTAAAAGACTGTTTTTCCACCATATGTGAATGTTGCTTGTCCATCATTAGATGGTTCTTCTGTTGAGAAATATTTAAACATACTTGCAGTTGGCTCAACATAAGATACATTTCCTCTTGGATCTGTAACTTTTATTTGAGCTCCTTCAAGATTAATTTCTTCTCCAACTTTATATTCTGTTTTTGTTGGTGGTGTTAATTCATATGTAGTTTCATTTCCTACTACTGTTACTATTCTTATAGCTGTACCTGTATTTCCAGCTGCATCAGTATAAGAGTAGGTTAATGTTTGTGAACCTACTTTGCTTGTATCTAATGTTTCTATTGGTTTTGCTATTGTTCCTGTTTCTGTTCCTAAAGTATCTGTCCAAGTTGCTCCTGGATCATTATAAGTTCCATTTAAAGGCACATCAACTTCCGCTTGTCCATTTAAAGTGACAACCGGTTTTTCTAAATCTGCTACTGTATATACTGAATATGCACCTTTTGATGTATTATTTGATCCATCTTTAGAATAAAATTGTAACCACCATTCTCCTGTTTCTAATGGTGCTGTAACTACAACTTCTTTTCCAGGTTTATAGATTACTGTTGAACCTGTTGCATAATCAACTTCATCTAATTCTCTTACCCATTTATATCTCATCCAATAAATGTCATTTTCGTCTTCTAGACCTATTTTTATTTTTCTACCTTGTGGAATGGTAGAACCATTATATGGGTAATCATCTGGTGTGTTGACAATAAATTTTGGCAATGTGTTGTCAACATAATTTGCTGGCACGTCTTCAGCAACTACATAGTATGGTACATCCAACCATGCAGTTATATTTCCTTTACTATCTTGTGCTGCAACACTAAATTCATGCAAGCCTAAAGTTTTCGGTGCTGTTGTTTTTAACACATATTTTGTAGAATTCTCCGAAAATTGTTGTGACTTGCTGTTACTATCTAAGTGACGATCCCATTGGTGAAAAATATAACCTAGCCCTGATTCGTCTGTGATAGTGAAACTTAATTGAGTTCCAGCTTTAACCCTTCCTGCTCTTACATTAACAACAATTTCTGGTACTTTTGTATCAGTTGCTGCTATTGTAAAGATTGGCATAGCTGTAATAATCATGGTAATTGCAATTATCATGATTATTAGTTTTTGTTTTTGATTTTTAATAAATCTAAACATAAAATCTCCTCCTAAATGAAATAGTTTATTTTTTATAAGCTTAATTTTTTAAGACTTAATTTTCATAACACTTCCATTATTATAGCATTTTTTTTACAAATTTGCAATATAATATTACAAATTTATTTCAATTATGTTACGTTTTTTGCGAAATTATGTCAATTTTTATACATTTTCTTCCAAGTTTGTAATAATTAGTTAAAATTTTATATTTTGCCAAAAAAACAAAAACCCCCAGAAAGTTACAACTTATCTGGTGGAAAAATTGAGGTTTAGACTTTATGTCTTTATCTCTTTAAAGGAGAAAAAATTTCTCCCCTTTCGGGGGAGGTTGGCTTAGCCAACCTCCAGTTTTTCAGAGGAGATAGGCTGACCGCCTATACTCCCACCCCCTGAGGGGTTATCGGGATTACCCTCAGGGGGTAATCCCACTGGACCATCATCGCCTTGCGATGGCTGGTCCACAGTTCCCTCATCAGGATTTCCTGGTGAGGGAGGATTTATGGGTTTCTCCTCAGATCCACCTGATGGTGGTGTCGGATTTGGTGTAGGATTTGGTGTAGGCTTTGGCTTGGGAGTCCAAGAAGACCCCCCATAAGAGTGATTTTTGTCCCACTCTTTTTTCGCCTCCGCTTCCGCCTTGGCCTTTGCCTCCGCTTCCGCCTTAGCCTTTGCCTCCGCTTCCGCCTTGGCCTTTGCCTCCGCTTCCGCCTTGGCCTTTGCCTCTGCTTCCGCCTTGGCCTTTGCCTCCGCTTCCGCCTTGACTTTCGCCGCCTCAGCTTCTGCCCGAGCTCGGGCCTTGGCCTCGGCTTCTGCCCTGGCCTTTGCCACATCGGCTTCTGCCTCAGCCTTTGCTTTCGCCGCCTCAGCTTCTGCCTTGGCTTTTGCCTCCGCTTCCTTCTTGGCCTTTTCAGCCTTGGCTTTTGCCTCCGCTTCTGCCTTGGCCTTATCAGCCTTGGCTTTTTCCTCGGCTTCCTCCTCGGCTGCTTTCTCAATCAGCCTATCCGATATCCACTTAAAGGATATCTGATGACCTCCAACAGGAGGGACTTTTTCTAACCGTTCTTCTTTCTGGTAACTACACTGCCAAAAAAGAAGAATAATTACCACTACCACCCCTATTATAAGGGCTGGCCTTTTCCTTTTCCAGTTCCGCTCTTTTTCCATTTTTATTTCTCCTTTTTTATTTTTAATTTTTTTATCTATAAGGGGATATGTGTTCTCCCCTCAAACAGGCTATAATCAAGCCTGAAATATAATAAACAGCAATTTTGCTGGTAATTTTATTATAACCAATTTTACCTAAAATGTCAAATCTTGCAACATTTTACGTTTACTTGATGTGTGTGCTTTTATGTCGAAAATCAACGAAAAAAGTCGTAAGATGGCACGATTTCAACTAAAAAAAGCCTTTATTCCTAATATTATTAAGAATAAAAGCTTTTTCACATATTATAAATTAAATTTTAGCAATTCCACCTATAATTTTGCTGTCTTCTGCTGAAGAAAGCCATTTTGCTCCACCAGATACAACAATCATATCACCTTTTTCAAGAATTCCTTTTTGTTTTAATTTTTCGATTCCTGCTTCTACTACTTCATCAATAGTATTTTTCTTTTCTATAAAAATAGGTGTTACATTCCAAGCTATTGCTAATTGATTATATGTTCTTTTATTATCTGTAATAGCTAATATTGGGCAACCAACTCCCATTCCTGAGAATCTTCTTGCAGAATCTCCTGTATTTGTATAGCAAACAATAGCATCTGCATTTAAGTTCATTGCCATAACTGCTGATGAATAAGAAATTTTGCTTTCTAAATCACTCATATCTATGTTTTCATTTTCTCTAAATTTTTTCCAATAATCTATATCACTTTCTACTCTATTAGCTATTTTTACCATTGTTTTAACACATTCAACTGGGTATTTTCCCATAGCACATTCTCCAGAAAGCATAACAGCACTTGTTCTATCATATATAGCATTAGCTACGTCACTTGCTTCAGCTCTTGTTGGTAATGGATTATATGTCATAGTTTCTAACATTTGTGTTGCTGTAATTGCTGGTTTATTTGCTTTATTAGATAATTTGATAAATCTTTTTTGCATAACTGGTGGTTCTGTAAAATCTGTTTCTGTTGCCATATCTCCACGTGCAATCATTTGAACATCTGCATTTTCAACGATTTCTTCCATGTGTTCTAGCCCTTCAACATTTTCTACTTTTGTAATTATTTTGATGTCTTTTCCACCATTTTCATCTAATACTTTTCTTACTTGGTCTATGTCATCTTTATTTCTTGCAAATGACATAGCAACATAATCGTAATCATGTTCACAAGCTGTTTTTAAATCATCAATATCTTTTTGTTTTAAAGCTGGTAAACGTACAGCAGTTCCTGGTAAGTTAATTGTTTTTCTGCTTCCTAAACCATTTCCGTGTACAACTGTACATACAATATCTTTATCTACAATTTCATCAATTACTAATTCAATTGCTCCATCATCAATTAATACTTTGCTTCCTGGTTTTACATCTTTGTATAATTCTTTATAAGTTACAGAAACTTTGTCTTTATCTCCTACTATATCTTCATTTACTAATGTGAATTTTTGTCCATCTTCTAATTGGATTTTTTCATTTTTTCCTGTTACTAACATACCTGTTCTAATTTCTGGTCCTTGCATATCTAATAATAGTGAAATTGGAATATCTAATTCTTTTCTTAATCTAATAACTTCTTCTGTTTTTTCTGATTGTTCATCCCAACTACCATGTGAATAATTTATTCTTGTAACATTTAGTCCCGCTTCAAATAATTCTTCTAATTTGTTTTCACTAGCTGGTCCTATTGTTCCAACAATTTTTGTCTTTCTTAAATTTTTTTTCATTTTTTAATCATTCCTTTCTCTCTTTTTAAAACCGACTTGTATTATATCATACTTTATTTACAAAATTCAACATTTTTTTAGAATTTTTTGATGTTTTTTCTGAGACAGTAGGGACAGGTCTTATTTGTCTCATTATTTACTATCTTATTATAACTACAATTTTTAATATATATGAGACAAATAAGACCTGTCCCTACTGTCTCAATTCAATTACTGCATTTAATATTTTTCCATTTTGACTTTCTATTACTACAATATGTTTTTCTTCCTGTTTTGAATATTTACAAGTAACAGTTTCACCTAGTTTTATTTCTTTTTTATACATTATACAAAATTCATCAAAAGGTCTTTTGTTATATACCTCTTCTGGTAATGCCTCATATGCTAAGTCTAAATAATATAAGTTATGCATATGTCCAATAATATCAATGTCTTTTCTTTTAACTTCATAAATAATTTCACTTTCATATGTTTCTGGCAATTTTATTTTTTCAATTTCTTTTTCTGGAAATACTAATTTTTCTGTTTCAGAATGATAGCTTTTAGCCATTTCTTCTTCTACTTTTGCAATTTTTCCTGTCTTATTATTTATTAGTAACCATTTTGAAGTTGCAATTACACATAAATTGTGGTTTTCATCATAAACTTCAAAGTCACGAAAAGCATAACATTTTAAAATTCCTCTTGACCAAGTTTGTATATCTAAAGTTTGCCCATATTGTGGTCTCTTTATTACTTTTACTTTCCAATCTAACAAAATCCAAGTAAATCCTGTTTCACTACTTGTGTTAATTCCATAACCAACACTATCTGAGTGATAAGCTGCTATATTTTCTAAGTATTCTAAAATTGCTTTATTGCTTACTTCATTTCCTTTCCACACATCTTTTAATCCAATTTTAAATTTTTCTTGATAAATCATTTTTATTCCTCTCTTTTGAGACAAGAGGGACAGGTCTTATTTGTCTCAGTTTTAAACATGAATTATGACATTTTTCTACAATATTTATGAGACAAATAAGACCTGTCCCTACTGTCTCAGTATCCTGGTTTTTTTAGTAGTTTAAACATATTTTTCTTGTATTCTTCTACTCCTGGTTGATTAAATGGATTTACTCCTAATAGCATTCCTGACATCGCACATGCTTTTTCAAAAAAGTAAATTAGTTCTCCTATGTTTTCTTCATCTAGCTTTTCCATTTTAATTAGTATATTTGGTACTTCTCCTGTTACATGTGCTTTTATTGTTCCTTCCATTGCTTTTTTGTTGACATAGTCTAATCCTTTTCCTGCTAGATAGTTTAATCCATCTAAATTGTCATCATCTGGATTGATTGTTAAATCTGTATTTGGTTGTTCTATTTCTATTACTGTTTCAAATAGATTCCTTTTTCCTTCTTGTATGTATTGCCCCATAGAGTGTAAGTCTGTTGTTAAGTCAACTCCTGCTGTAAAAATTCCTTTTTTGTCTTTTCCCTCACTTTCACCAAACAGTTGCTTCCACCATTCAGTAAAATAGTGCATTTTTGATTCATAGTTTGCTAATATTTCAATGTCTTTGCATTGTTTATATAATATATTCCTTACTACTGCATATTGATAGCATTGGTTGTATTTTAAGTTTTGGTCATTGTAACGGACTTCTCCAACTCTTGCACCTTCCATTAATTTTTCTATATCTATTCCAGCTACTGCAATTGGCAATAAACCTACTGCTGTTAATACTGAATATCTGCCACCTATGTTGTCTGGTACTACAAATTGCTCATACCCTTCATTTTGAGCTAATGTTTTTAAAGCTCCTTTTTCTTTGTCTGTTGTTGCATATATTCTGCTTCTTGCTTCATCTATTCCATATTTGTTTTCTAAAATTTCTCTGAATATTCTAAATGCTATTGCTGGCTCTGTTGTTGTTCCTGATTTTGATATGACATTGACAGAAAAGTCTTTGTTTCCAATGTATTCGATTAATTCATTGATGTAATTTGGACTTAGGTTATTTCCTACATATAAGACTTGTGGATATTTTCTTTGTTTGTCTGGTAACATATTGTAAAAAGAACTTGTCAGTGATTCTATTACTGCTCTTGCTCCTAAATAAGAACCACCTATTCCAATTACTACTAAAATGTCAGATTCTTTTTTTATCTTTTTAGCAGCTTTTTTTATTCTTGCAAATTCTTTTTTGTCATATTCAGTTGGCAAATTTAGCCAACCTACAAAATCGTTTTCATCATTTACTCTTTTGTGCAAATCTTTATGAATTTCTTCGACTTTCTCTTTGTATTCTAAAATATCTTTTTGCGAGATTTTACTGTTTTTTAAATCTAACTTAATTTCTGCCATACTTTAATTACCTCCCACCTATTATTCTTAGCTTATTATATAGAAACTACAAAAAAAATTCAAGAGTTCTTAAAAATTTTTTGAGACAGTAGGGACAGGTCTCATTTGTGTCAATTATTGTTTTGCAAATATTTAGTAATTCTTATTTATTAATATTTCAAATTTTGACATTTGTATATCATACTGATTCAGTTTAACTGTTGAATTAAGAACAAAAGGAGCATGATAAAAAATTTTGACCTTTTAGATTACCTTATATGCTCCGTCTTTGTTCGCCGCCAAATTTGCTTTTGCAAATTTGTGTGGATTGTATTGATGTTATAGGAAAATCGGAGATTTTTGCTATAACAGAACAAAAGGAGCATGATAAAAAATTTTGACCTTTTAGATTACCTTATATGCTCTGTCTTTGTTCGCCGCCAAATTTGCTTTTGCAAATTTGTGTGGATTGTGTTGATGTTATAGGAAAATCGGAGATTTTTGCTATAACAAAAGAACTTGATATATGCTTTCCTAAAAGCACATCAAGTCCTAATGACACAAATGAGACCTGTCCCTACTGTCTCATTTTAGCACTTCATCCATTACTTTTGCCAAGTATTTCATACTTGTTAAACATTGGTCTAGTGTATTTCCTGTTGCTCCAACTTCAATTATACTTGCACATTTAGCTGTATGTTGATTATATCTAGATTTTGTTAGCATTATTGGTTTAAACAGTCCTGGATACATTTCTTCTGCTTTTTCTTGTACTTTGATAGCAAATTTCAAGTTTTGATTCCAATTTGGGTGCCATAATCCACCATTATTTGTTCCTATTACAAACATAATCTGTGCTGCCACATCATTTTCACCTATTTTTACTATTGGTGCATAATCACTTCTGCTACCAACTGCATCCCTATGAACATCTATTACAATGTCTGACGGAGTTGTTTTCAAAATATTTTCAACAGTTTCTAATGAACGTGTATATGATCCATTATAAGCAGGATAGTCATGATAAGATGCACTATGTATGACATTATAATTATATTGTTTCAGTTGGTTTTCAAGTTCTGTTCCAACTCTTGTCACAGTATAATTCAAGTCTGTCGTTCTAAAAGTTCCTGTTGGGGTATATGAATATTTTTCACTTGATGTATAACTTTCACAACTATGTGTATGGAATAATACAATGTTTTTATTTTCTATTGTGATATCTGGTTTTAACATATCTTGAGTAAGCTCATATTCTGTTTCATTTTTTATTTTTACTTTTCCATATTCAGTCTGATATTTTTCTGTAATAGGATTATTTGTAATAACTTGTGTTTGTAAGTTTGTCTGTGCCATCTCAATATTTTGTGTTTGTACTTCTTTTTCATTTGTAGCTACTTGTTTTGTGCTTTCATCTATATTTTCTTCTATATTTCCATCTATATTTTCTTCTACATTTTCCATTGTTTGCAAAGAACTTATTTGTGTCTTCAGTATCCCTTGTAACACATCCTTTTCATGAGCCTTTTGTTCATATTCTTGATGTATATTTGTTACAGTTGGAATTGTTTGTTTTAGGCAACTTAACATATTACTATTTGTAGGAATATATTTGCTTGCAATAAATATAATAATTATTGTTGCTAACATCCCTAATAAATATTTTTTTATATCTTTCATTTTAAGTACTGTAACATTAAACATATTTTTCTCCTTGTCCTTGTCCAAAATTCTCCTATATATATGTATATTCTAAGTACTATAAATTTATGCCAAAAACTTTATAAGTAATCACCTAACCTCTCTCAATATGCCTAAATGGGGTCACTCGGTGCCTGTCCCAATTATGCCCAAAAGGGTCACTCGGTGCCTGTCCCATTTATGCCCAAAAGGGTCACTCGGTGCCTGTCCCATTTATGCCCAAATGGGATACTCGGTGCCTGTCCCATTTATGCCCAAAAACAAAAAAAAGATGGCTCCTATTTTTTATTAGGACACCATCCTTTTTGTTATATTTTTTTCCAAAACCAATCTAAGCTGCTATCTATGCTTTTCTTTCCTTCTGCTTTTGCTTCTATATCATCTACCCATAAATAAGAGAAGAATGTTATTAAAATAAATATAAAATCAATTGCAATACATCTTGATAATATTGATAACATATATCTGAATTCTTCTGGTAATGTTGCCATTTGTGCTACATGCATAATTAGAACAACTAAATATGCAAATAATAAAATTGCTGCTATATAACTCTTTTTTATTTCTTGTGCTAGAAATATTAATAATACAGTTGCTGCTAGCATTAATATTAGGGTTAATGGATTTGATATATCAAAAATGAACATATATAATCCCCTCCGTTTTCTTTTGTTTTCCTTACATTTATATGTTATCATTATTTGTGATTTTTATCAACAGTTTTTTGTTATTTTTATATTACATTTTTATTACAACTTTTATATATGATAGTTAGCTTGACTACGTGTTTCTACAATTTTCTATATTTTTTGCAAATAACAAATTAAAAACTGTTATGTAATAAGTCTTATTTATATAAATAAGACTTATATACTTTTATGCCAATTTTTCTTCTATTAAATTTGCTATTTCTTGTGCTTTTTTTGTTATATATTCTTGTTCTTCTCCCTCTATCATGACTCTTACAAGTGGCTCTGTTCCAGATGGTCTAATTAAGACTCTACCATTTCCATCAAATTCTTTTTCTAGATTTTCTATTGCTTGTTTTATTGTTTCATCTTTATCATAGTCATATTTTTTGTTGCTATTTACTTTGGCGTTTACTAATACTTGTGGATATAATTTCACGATTTTTCCTAATTCAGAAGCTTTTTGCTTACTTTCTAAGATTGCTTGTATTAGCATTAAAGATGTTAGAATTCCATCTCCTGTTGGATTATAGTCTAGCAAGATTACATGTCCTGATTGTTCTCCACCTATGTTAAAATCTTGTTTTAGCATTTCTTCTAATACATAACGGTCTCCTACTTTTGTTTGTACTAATGTTAAGTTATTTGTTTTTGTATATTTATTTAATCCTAAATTGCTCATTACAGTTGCTACAATTGTATCTTTTTTTAGTTTGCCTTTTTGTTTTAGGCTTTTTGCAATAATTGCCATTAATTTGTCACCATCTATTTCATTACCCTTTTCATCAACTGCTAAGCATCTGTCCCCATCTCCATCATAGGCAACACCTAAACTTAAATTATTTTCTACTACAAACTTTTTTATTGTTTCTAAATGTGTTGAGCCACAATTTTGGTTTATATTTATTCCATTTGGATTGTTATTGATTATTTTATATGGAATTCCTAAAGCTTCAAAAACTTTTTGAGCTACAACACTTGTTGCTCCATTTGCTGTGTCTATTCCAACTACAAATTCTTCTGTTTTTTGTTGTTCTAATGAGTTTTTAAAAGTTTCTTGAAAAAATTCGACATATTTGTGCATTAATTCTTCATTGTATTCTGAAACTCCAATTTTGTCTCCAAATGCAGTTAATTCTTCTAATTTTCCTGATTCCATTATTTGTTCAATTTCTTCTTCTAATGTATCTGAAATTTTCATTCCTTTATTGCTAAAAAATTTTATTCCATTGAATTCATATGTATTGTGTGATGCTGAAATAACTACACTTGCATCTGCATTTAATTTTCTAGTTAAATATGCTACTGCTGGTGTTGGAATAACTCCTAATAATTTCACATTAGCTCCATAGCTTAAAAATCCTGCTACCATAGCACTTTCTATTAGATTACCTGATATACGTGTGTCTCTTCCAATTAAAATGGTTGGCATATGGTCTCCATGATTAGATAGTACATATGCTCCTGCTTTTGCTACTTTATATACTAATTCTGGTGTTAATTCTGTATTAGCAATTTTTCTAATTCCATCTGTTCCAAAATACTTTCTCATTTTAACATCTTTCCTTTCTTTATTATAAAAAGTTTATATATTTTTCATCTACTGAAATGTTATTTAAAATTATATAAACTTTTATAAAAATCGAATACCCTTAGATATCTATTTGTGCAATTTCATAATTAACTTTTCTTTTAGTGTTAGTTCTATTTTATTCGGATTATTAATTTGTATTCTTTTGTTTTGTAATACAAGTTTTGGATTTGTTGTTGTTAATTTTTCTAATTCTTCTTTTCCAACTATCTTTTCTAGTTTTGTTAGTATTTCTGGTATTTTAGGATAAATTGTATTTTTTCTATGTACATCACTTCCTAAAAAGTGTACCATATTGTTTTCTAATAGTTTTTTTGCAATTACCTGTGCTCTTTTTCCATAATATCCTATAATGCTTGCATAATTTGCTTGCATATAAACGCCCTTTTCTATTAGGTCATAAATTAAATCTGGACTTTGTTGTACAAAAGAGTATCTTTCTGGATGTGCTAATATTGGAATTAGCTTGTTTTCTAGCATTTCATAAATTACATTATATAAGTTTAAAGGTTCTACATTTAAAGGCATTTCAAAAAGTACATAACTTGTATCATTCATTGTAGAAGCTTTTCCATTTTCTAACAATTTAATTATATTTTCTGATAAATAAATTTCATTTCCCAAATATAATTTTAATTTTATATTTTCTTCTTGTCCTTTTTGATATATTATTTTTATCCACATTTCACGTTCTGGTACATTTGTTTCATAATATCCTTCCATATAATGTGAAGTAGAAACAATTGCTTGAAACCCTACTTGTTGTGCTTCTTGCAACAAATGTAGGGTTTCTTGTATATTTTTTGCTCCATCATCAATATTTGGTAATATGTGGGAATGTATGTCTATCATTTATCTTTTCTCCTCTTAGTTTTATCCAGATATTCATTCATTTGTTTTAAAATGTCTTCTGTTTTTTGATTTTCTCTATTTATTATTGGCTTTTGTATTTCTATTGGTGCTACTTTTTTTACTTGTTTTATATTTTCATTGAAAAAGCTTGGGTCTTTACCATAATAATAATATCTTTCTTCATATCGTTTTGTAGATACTGGCATTTTGTTTATTAATACTCCTGTTATATTGCCACCTACATTTTGTACATTTTTAACAACTCTTGCTAATGCATCTTTTTTTGTAACTTTATGGGCTGTTACAATTATTGTAGAATCTACCATTCTAGATAAAATTAAGCTGTCTGTTACTAATTCGCATGGTGTACCATCTATAATTATTATATCACATACACTTTCTAGTTTTTCTAATAGTTTAATCATTTTGCTTGACACTAATAGTTCTGAAGGGTTTGGTGGTATGCTTCCTGCTGGAATTATATATAGGTTTTTTACCTCTGTTTTTTGCATACAGTTCATAATTTCTCTGCTTATATTTCCTTCTTCTTTTATTCCTACTTCTGATAAAAAGTTTGATAATCCTGGTTTTGGTTTTTCTCCAAAAATAGCATATTGTCTACCTTTTCTCATGTCTGCATCAATTAATACTACTTTCTTCCCTGCTTGTGCAAATGTAACTGCTAAGTTTGCAGTTATCCAACTTTTCCCTTCCCCTGGGAAAGTAGAAGTTACTAGTAATGTCTTTGTTTTTTTATCATTGTTTATAAATTGTATATTTGTTCTTAATGTTCTAAAAATCTCTGAAATAGGAGATTTTGGGTCAATATGTGCTACTACTTCGTTTTTCATTATCTTCTACTCCTCCTTTCTTCTCCAAGGTCTTCAATCATTGGGATAGAAACCAATACAGGTAAATCATATTCTTTTTCAATGTCTTCTACTGTTTTTATAGTTGTGTCTAACATATTACTAATTAATACATATCCAATTGATACAACTACACCAATAAAGGCAAATATGATTATATCTTTTACATGGTTTATATTAGAGGGTGAGTCTGATATTTCTGCTATATCTACTATTTGCACATTGTCTATACTATAAATGTCTTTTACTTTTTCCATAAAAACTTCTGCTATCTCATTTGCAATTTTAGCTGCATTGGCTGCTTGCTCATTTCTAACTGTAATTTCAATTAATTCTGTATCTTTCCTTGCATTAACTGAAACATTTTTTCTTAATGTGTCTTCCTGAATGTCAATTCCTAAGTTTAAAATTACTTCTCTTAATACATTTTTACTTTTTACTAGTTCGCTATATGTTGCAACTAATTTTGAATTGATTGTTATTTCTGTTGCTGTTATACTTGTGTTTGTATTAATATTTTCGTTTCCTGATGAAGCTAATACTAATGTTGTATATGAACTATACATTGGAGTTGTGAAAAGTATTGTATAAATAAATCCAATTATACTAAATATTAATACAATTATTATTATTTGGACTTTTTTGCTCCAAAATAGATTAAATAATTCTTTTAAATCTAATTCTTCCATGGTTTTTCTTTTCCTTTCTATTTTTCATTTGTTGCATTCTTTTATAGTATACATTGAACTTTTATTTTTTGCAAGATTATTTGACATTTTTTCTATATTTTAATTTATTGTGTATAAAATTTGAAACTATTGTTAGTCCTATTCCTACTGCTATCATGCTATATGCATATATTTTTGCATTTTGTAAAATTTGATTCAATATGTTTTTTATGATGTTTGATATTGCTTCATTTAATATTAATATTGTTTCTATTTTTATTTTGGAATTTATAAATATATTTACAATTATCATAAAAAAGCCTGTAATTGTTAAAGATGTTCCAAATACTGAAAATGCTTTATAAAGTTTTTTCATGTTTAATAATAGTAACAAAATAGTTATTACTGCTATTATAACTAAAGAAACTTTTTTAACTATTTCTATGTATTTTTTAACTTTTGTGTATAATTCATTTATTTTATTTTCAAATTTGTAATGTGATAATGTTGATGTATATTCACTACATATTTTTTCTACCAATGTGTTTATTGCTTCTTTTTGTTCTTTGGTTGTTCCGTGTATTTCCTAAAAATTCATCTATATTTTTATTTAATTTGTCTTTTATTTCTTGTATATCTATTGTTTCTTCTAACCCATCATATATACTGCTTATCATTAACTGTGTATCTTTTTTTACTTTTTCTTTTGAAACTACATTTTCTAACACTGTTTCATCTAATCCTGATTGATGTATATAGTTTTCAAAATTTGATTGTACATCTTTTTGTATTTTTCCATAATAGTCTATTTCATCTAGTTTTGATAACATATATTTTTTGTTTAATATACTAGAAGAAGCTAATTGTATTATTAAAAATATAATGATACATATAGAAATTAGGATTGCTAGGACATAATTTGCAATATTTTTTACTAAATTCATAGTTTGTTTTCTCCCTTTCTTCTACTCTTTTGCTATTAGAACAAAAGGGGCATGATTAAGATACTTTACCTTTTAGATTATTTATATGCCCCGTCTTTGTTCGCCCGCGAAAATTGCAAAGCAATTTTCTGTGGAACGCTTTCTATTATAGGAAGTTCGGAGAACTTTCCTATAATAGAACAAAAGAGGCATGATTAAAATTTTATGACCTTTTAGATTACTCTTCATGCCTCGTCTTTGTTCGTCTGCTAAATTTGCTTTATAAAATTTGTGCAGAATGTGTTTTAATTATGTTTCAATCAATTCAGCATATACTACATATCGCTGAGTAGCATATCCAATATTGTTAAATGGATAACATGTATATACCATTAATATTTCTTTTTCCTTTTGAATTGGTAATTTTTCTGTTTCAGTTTCATTTATTAGTTGCATATCATATATTTTATATTTATATTCTCCATAGTTTGTTTTTACTGTAATTTCGTTTCCAATTTGTAGTTCTGAAAATCTTCGAAACATTTTTGTTGAATTATGTCCCATATAAACAATTGAGCCATTTTCACCAGGAAAATAACTTCCACTTGAGTGTCCTACTCCATTTTTTAATATTTCTAAAGTATCTCCATAGTATACTGGTAAATTAACTCCTATTTTTGGTATTTCAATTGTTGCATATTGTGAACCATATTCAGGATAGTTTTTTATTTGTTGTTTTTGTGCATCTATTACTGTTGGCTCTATTTTTTTATTTTCAATATCAATTGATACTTTATCTATTAATGATATAGTCTCATCTATTTCTGCCCTAAAGAAAAGATAGATAACTAATATCATAACAAAACTAACAAATAAAGCAACTATTATGCTTATAATAGTTGCTTTTATTGTTTTTTTCATAATTTTATGCATTAGCAAATTTCTTTCTTATTGTAAAACCTGCAGCTAGGGCTACTACTGCTACTACTGAAGAAACAACTAAAACTAGATTTACATTATTTCCTGTATATGCTAATTTTCCAGAATTAAAGCTTAATGCTTCGATTCTTTTTCCGTCTTTATAGATTTCTACAGTTCCATTTTTAAATGTTAGTGTAAGTCCAACAATACTTGCTGCTTCGTTTGCAAGTGTTTTGATTTGATTTTTTTGTTCTGCTGTTAGTTTATTAAAGTCAGTTGTTCCAGCAGCTTCCATAATTTTAACTGCTTCGTTTGCTTTTGCCATTACTTGTTCTGCTTGGCTATTTGTTACGTTATTGTCTGATACATATCTTTCTATTTTTACTTTGTGTGCTGATGTCATTCCATATTTTGCTCCTACTTTATATAAATCGTCTGCTAATGTACTAGCTGTTGTAGCTCTTACTACTGTTGTAGCTAATGTTGCTACCATTACAAATAAAATTATGCTTGCGATTAATTTTCTCATTTTATTTCCTCCCTAATCAAACTATTTTTATTATACCATTTTTTGAATTAGTGTGCAAGTGTTTTTAATAATTTTTTAGTATTTTTTTACTTATATAGCTTTTTGCAATTATTCAAATATCTTTTACTTTTTATTCTTTATTATGTTTTTTAAAAGCTTACTGTAATACTTAAATTGACTTGTTTTATAGAATAATATTACATGAATTATATTTGGAACTATACATGCTATAATCAGATTTGTTATTATTTGTAAAATCATACTATCTATGTGTATATTTGATGTTATTACATAACTTATACTAACAGATATAACACTTACAATAATACCTGGCATATAATCTTTTAAATATTGATTATATGTTCTTCCGAATAATGGTTTATAAACAAACTTTGGATAGCTGTAAAAAAATAATACAAATGTACTAATAATTGTCCCTATAAATACACCCATTAATCCAAATATTTTTACTAGAATAATAGATGCTATAATATTAATTCCAGATTCACACAATGGAACATATCTATCCTCATAAAATATGCCTGCTGCCTCTTTAAAAGTATTGCTAGTTTTTCTCATTCCCTGCATATAAAAATTGATAACCAACACTACTAAAACTCCAAATGGCAGTAGAAATTCACTTCCTATCCATATTTTAACAAATGGTTCTAATATACATAGTAGTCCACTTGAAGCAAATGCAAAAATCCATGAATTAAAAAACAAAATGTTTTTATAAATATTGTATGACTTCTTTTTATCATTTTCTATAAGTAGGTTTCCAACACTTGCTGTTATTGAGTTGAATACTTGTGAAAACAAATTGGAAAGTGCTTGTATAATTAAGTTATAATTTGAATATAGTCCAACAGTTGTTACACCTAAAAATGCAGAAATTATAATATTGTCTGTGCCTAATACAATAAAAGTTCCAACCTTATGATAAAGTAGACCTTTTACCTTTGTAAAAATACTCTTTTTTATTTTTTTATCTAATTGCTTTACTCTGTTATCTTTGATATATGGATACATTTTATTAGCAACTAATGTAATTATAACATTTTCAAAAATTCTACTTATAATTTTTATCCATAAATATAAAATATAGTTTTTAGTTATTATTAATGCCAGCAATTGAACAACATTCATAAAAATTAAATATACAATATGAATTATATTTACAATGTATGTTTGTTGGTTTGCATATAAAATAGAACGTTTATAACTTAATAGATATGAAGCTACTATATCAATTAAAAATAAAACGTAAATATAAACAATACTTTCTGTAATTGTTACTTCTCCAACTATAAATCCTATAAATGGAATTATAAGTAAACCTATTATAGTTACAAGTAATGCAATTACTCGATAACCTATTTTATAAAATAGCATTAATGATTTTATCTTTTCGGTGTCTTTTTCTGCAATTGGTTTGTATAAATGATAGATTATAGCTGAACCTAATCCTAATTCTATTATTCCAAGCATTGAAAGTACATTTGTAAAAAGACCATTAATTCCTAAATATTCAGTTCCTAAAACATCAATAAAAATTTTTTGTGCTATAAACCCTATTACAATTGTAAATAAATTCATTACCATTGCTACAATTGCATTTTTTATTGAATTGCTTGAACGCATTTTAATCTCCTTATTTTATCTCTTTATAAGCTTTTTTATTTTTTTTCCTGGTATGTAAATCCATTTTATGTAGTTCAATATTTTCTTTATATCTTTTTTGTATATGTTCTTTATTATATATTTGTGATTTTCGTCTTTGCTTAATTGTAATAGTTCTTTTTCTGTAAGATTTTTCTTCATTTGTTCAATACCATTTATATTTAATAAATTTTCTATTTCTACATAAGCTTCTTTACTTTTTCCATTTCTTATGCTAAAACTTAAAAACTCAACTATTCTGTTTTTTAGAATTTTAAAGGTGTCTTTTATTATTATTTTTTTGTAATATTGCTTGTCTTTTATATCTTGATATTTATCTAATATTTTTATAATCTCTTCATGGCTTTTATAACTATTTATCATTTTTTTTAGTATACTTTCATAGGTTTGCTTTTTAGTAATACTTTCATTATTTGTTCTATAATGATAAAAGTAGTTTGGTATTAATAAAATAGAGTTAATATTTTTGTATAAACCAACATTTAACATATGGTCTTCGCCATAATTTATAGTAAAATCTATATCTTTTAATTCATCAAAATATTTTTTTTCTATTAATTGATTCCATATACATGAAAATTGATATGTTCCAAACAGTTTCATATATATTTTTTCTTTAAAGTTTTCTTTTTCTATATATTCCATCTGCTGTTCTTTTATTTCTAATTTTTTGTTATCTTCATAATAGCTTCTGCATCTAACTACATTTGATTTATTTTGTTTCATTTCATTATACATTACTTCAATTGTATTTAATTCTATCCAATCATCTGCATCTACAAAATATAAATAGTTAGATGTTGCTTTTTCTATTCCCTCTAATCTAGTATATAATACGCCTTTGTTTTCTCTACTAATTACTTGTATTCTTCTGTCTTTTTGGCTGTATTGTTTTATTATTTCTTCACTATTGTCTGTTGCTCCATCTATTATAATTAGTATTTCTAAATTGGTATATGTTTGGTTTATTACACTTTTGAGACATTGCTTTATATACTTTTCTGCATTATATACTGGTATAATTACTGTTATTTTCTCCATTTTTTCTCCTTTTAATATGGTTGTGGTGTTGTGTTAAAATACGTTTTATACTGATAATATTCATTTTCAGCTGCGAAAATTGTAAGGAATGAACATGAAGTTACAAGTATTAATAGTATCATAAAAATATATATTTTTTTCCCTTTTATAGTATATTTTAAAGAAAATAATGTTGGTAATATAACAATAACAAATTGATATAAATATAATGCAATTCGATTAATTGTCCAATTATTAATAGCAAAAATACTAGTTGTAACTCCTAACATTAATAATGGAATTCTTTTATAGACTTCTGGGTTATCCTCTTTAATTTTCTCTTTTTTAGTTAATACTACAATCGTAATTAGTGTATAAATTATAGCATATCCTGCTACTCCAATTGTTTCTTTTAACATAGAAGAAAAAGTTGATGTGTTTATAAAATATTTTTGGTACCTTGCTAAAATTGATATATATCCTAAAATATTTCCCATAACATTATATAAGAAAATACTTACAATACCAACTAAAACACAAATCCATAAATTTTTGTAAGATGGTTTTATTATTCTTGAAAATACCATTAATATAGCTGCAATTATTGCTGTTGTATGAAAAGTAGCAGCTAACAATGTTAAAAGAACAAATTTTACTTTTTTATTTTTAGCTAAAAATTCATAAGCACATATCATAATTAACATTGCCACTGATTGCTTTAATATATTATTAGATATTGCATAAAATCCTAATAACATATAACACATAAATGCTACACTTGGCTTTCCGTGTTGTTTTTCTCATATAGATAATCATAGTTGGATATATAATTACTGCTATCATCCAAAATATAGCATATGGGAAATCTGTTATAGTTTTTAATAGAAATGATATAACATATAATCCAAATTGGCTATTATCTTCTATTATCATATGAATACTATCCACATTTCCAAGCCAGTTATTATAAGCTATATAATAACTATAATAATCAGAACCACAGTTACATCTTATTCCTGATATTATTACTAATATAACTATTATAATAATATCAATTGGTTGTATCTTTTTAGTCTTTTTGTCAAATATTGTATATAATGCAATACACAGTATAGAAAATGCTAGGTATATTATATCATATATTATCATTTGTGTTTTCATTTTTTCTTATCCTTTCTTAATCATTAAATAAAACTTTTCCATTTCTTTTGATAGTTCTGCAATTTCATATTTTTTCTGTTTTGCAATGTCTGATTTATTTTCTCTTTTGTATTCTTTGCTATTAAGTATGATATTTGCCCATTCTTCTGGTTTCTTTTCTAAAGAAATAAAATTTACCATTTGTGCAACATCAATTTCTTTAGTAATTGTATCTGACACAAAGCATTGTAATCCTGACACTTGTGCCTCTAAAACTGCTAGTCCAAATCCTTCATATAAAGATGGAAAAACAAATACGTCCATTGCTTGTAAATAATTAGTAACATTATTACTTTTTCCTATAAAAATAATTTTATCTATAATATTCAATTCTTTTGCTTTTGCTTTTATTTCATTCTTAAGTTCTCCATCTCCTACTAATAACAATACTGATTTTTTTTCATTTTGATAAATTTTTTTAAAGACTTCCAGTAAAAATATATGATTTTTTGCTGCTGCTAAACGACCTATGTGCCCTATTACAAATTTTCCTTCTAAATTCAATTCTTTTCTTATCTTTTCTCTTGTATCTATATTAAATTTATATTTATCTAAATCAATTGCATTTTTAACTATTTCATATTGTTTCTTTTCAATTACTTTATCTGAAAACATCCACTTTGCCGCTTCTTCACTACACGCTAATCTATATTTTGCAATTTTAGATAATTTATTTTTTAATAAAATTTGCACAATCTTCCTTTTTGTAAATTCTGTATTGCTACTATGTGAATGCACAATAATATTATCAATTCCATATTTTTTAGCTATTTTAGCATCAAAATATGGGATAGCATAGCCACAATGTATATGTATAGCATTATACTTTTGGCTATTTTTTAAAAAAATTTTTTTCATTTGCTTATGATATTTTATATAACGCTTAATTGATGGTACTCTATATATTTCTCCACCTAACAGTTTTATTTCTTCCTCAAAACTATTTTCACCTTCTCCATGTATCAAAAAATCAAATTGTACTTTTTCTGTATCAATATTTCTATACAAATTCATAACAAATGTTTCAATTCCACCATATCCCATATTACTTGGTAGACATTGCAAAATTCTAATTGGTTCTGACATTGTCTTTCTCCTTAAAAATTATTTCTACAACTTTCTTAGTCGCATTTTGTTCTTCAATTATATATTTTTTCTTTATTTTTTTTGTATGTTCCACATACTCTGTTTCATTCATGTTTTTTATTCTATCTATTAATTCTTCTTGTGTCTTTGTAATTCCTCCAAAGAATATTTCATTCAAATCCTCATATGTTCCCCTTTTACTTATGTATGTATCATAGTCATAAGCAAAACAAAATATTGGTTTTTCTAAAATAGAATAATCCCAAACCACGCTAGAATAATCAGATATTAAAATATCTGCAATCATAAGCAAATCGTTAATATATGGATATTCAAATGCATTTATTGTAAATTGATTTTTTTCTGGTATTCCGAAGTAATTTTCCTACCTGATAATGTGCTGTTACTATCATAACATATTCATTACTTAGTTCTTGATTTAATTTTTCAAAATCAAAAGGTGATTTTATTATATTATCAAAACTACTATCTAAATAAAATTCTCTAAAAGTAGGTGCATATAAAATAACTTTTTTGTTAAGAGGAACTCCTAATTTTTGTTTCACTTCTAATACTTTTTCTTTGTTTATATTATATAATTCATCATTTCTTGGTAATCCTGTTAAATAAAAACGTTGTGGTTCTACTTGCCACGCTTTAGTTAATATATCTTTTTCCCTTTTTCCTTCTATGAATATCATATCAAATTGTTCTTGTTTTTTTAATTTAAAAGATTGATTTTGTGTATCTATATCAGTACCTAATTTTTTTATTCCTGCCATTCCATGTTGCAACAAAACATCTACATGTCTTTTTTTACTGATATTCAATCCTCTTTGTACAGAAGAATTTGTTATCCAATATTTAGATTTTAGAACCATTTTATAATATTTTATTGTATCAATTTTTACCTTTTCATCTTCTGGCAAAAAATTAAATTCCTCTGGTTTTATAAAAGCCCATATACATTTTATATCTTGATATTTTGGTTGTTTTTTTATGTATTCATAGATAAATCTTGGGCTATCATCATATCTTTTTCCTCCATATACGACAAATAGAGCTTGTTTTTTATCTATTTTAACAAACAGCCCTATAAAATTCAATATACCTGAAAAAATTTTATTATATAATGTATAGATTATTTTATTGTTTTTTACTATATTTTTAATCCATCTTTTCACTTACTTTTCCCCTTTGTAACTTCTATATATCTTTTCCATCTCATTTTTTACATTATATAATATAAATACTTCTGCTTTTTCTTTTGCATTTTTTGTAAATTCAATTCTTAATTCTTTATTTTTATATAATTCTAAAATATTACTAGCAAGTTGATTAACATTGTTTATTTCTACCAAAAAACCATTTTTTCCACTTTCAATTAATTCCTTATGTCCTCTATTTATTGTTGCAATACAAGGTAATTCACAATACATTGCCTCTACCATATTAATTGGCAATCCCTCTCTTGTAGATGTTGCTACTGCTAAGTTTGAAATTTTAATTAGTTTAGGAATATCAGTTCTATACCCTAAAAATTTAATTTGTTGTTCTATTTCTAAATTTTTAGCCATTATCTCATAAGCACCATTATTTGAGTCTTTCCCTGGCAATAACACCTTTATATTTTCATACCCTTGTTTTTTTAATTTAGTTATTGCATTTAACAACATTCCTTGATTTTTATTTTTA
Source organism: uncultured Clostridium sp. (assembly GCA_948468045.1). Classification (GTDB taxonomy): domain Bacteria; phylum Bacillota; class Clostridia; order TANB77; family CAG-508; genus CAG-269. Next base: position 26,435 of record CAOKGO010000020.1, read on the forward strand.
TTTAATTCTGCTGGATAGATAATAACAAAATCATTTTCTTCTATTCCTAAACTTCTCCTTAATTCTGCTTTTTCTTGTTCTGTCATAGTAATATTAAATTTTGTTTCATCTACACCCACTCCATGTACTAGTTCAATTTGCTTTGTTTTAAATCTTCTTTTTGCTAAGTTGTAGTCTTCTTCATTTATTGTAATTAAGCAATCCATTGCCTTATCTAGCATTTTTTCAACAGGATAATATATTAACCAATTTATAATTGGTGCTCCCTTAAAAAAATGAAAGCCATGAGCTGTATATATCACTTTTGTATGATATTTTTCTCTTGCTTTCATAGCAGCAATTCTTGTTACTACACTTCCCATTGGTGTGTGACAATGAATTATATCAAATTTTTCTTTTTCAATTATTTTTTTTAATTGTTTTATTGCTTTTAAATTGTTCGTTTTAAAAGGACTTCTTTCAAAACGAACAATGTGTTTTTTATTACAATATGGTATTTCTTCTTCTCCATTTGTTGCAACATGTACTTCATATCCTTGTTCTTGAAACCATTTTAAATATGGCAAATGGAAGTGCTTTATGTGAGAGTCTACTGTTGCAGTAAATAATACTTTTTGCATAGTATACCTCTTTCTTTATTATATTGCTTGCTTGTATGTTTCTTCTTCTAATAAAGCATTTTGTAAGTTGCTTTGAATATTGCTTTGAATTTTGTTTATTTTTAGTTCTAATAATTCTCTTTTTATTCCTTGTTCAGTAATTTCTGCATCTGTTTTTAAAAATACTGTTTTTATTGTTTCGATTATAACTTTTATGTCTAATTTTAAACTCATGTTTTCTATGTACTCTAAATCATAATTAACTTTTCTAAAAATACTGATTCCATTTCTACCTTTTGCTTGGGCAAGTCCTGTAATTCCTGGTAACACATCTGCTCTTCTTTTTTGGTTTGTTGTAAACCAATCATAATATTCTGGTATCCATGGTCTTGGTCCAATAAAACTCATTTCTCCTTTTAATATGTTCCATAATTGTGGTAATTCGTCTAGGCTTGTCTTTCTAATAAATTTACCAACTTTAGTTACCATTTGTTCATGTGTTAGTTTTCCATCTAATTCTTTTCTTTTTGTCTTCATTGATCTAAATTTATAAACATAGAATATTTTTAGTCCTTTTCCCATACGTTGTGATTTGTAAATTATTGGGTCACCATCTTCAATTTTGATTGCTATTGCTACAATTAACATTGGAATGGCAAAAATGATTAGTGCTATACTAGCCATTATAATATCTAAAATTCTTTTTAATTTTACATACATTATATTTTCCCCCATTATAATATTTTTATATAGCTTGTTCTTTTTTTACTCGCATATTTTCATTATACCATTTTATGTTGAGTTTTGCAACTTCTTCAACCTGTTTTTTCTTGAAGTCCCTTGCTTTTATGTGTTTTATCTATATTTTTATATTTATTTTTGTGATTATGTGAATCTTTTTATATTGTAGGAAAGTTTTCTGAACTTCCTATAATATAAAGCATTCCACAGAAAATTGCAAAGCAATTTTCGCGGGCGAACAAAGACGTGGCATGAAAAGTTATCTAAAAGGTCATAAAATTTTAATCATGCCACTTTTGTTCTTTATTTGTTTTACTACATAACTAAAATTTTGCTATAATAAATTAGTGTAGATTACTTTAATATCAATATAAATCAATATGTTTCTCGTGTCAATAAATATTACAATTATAACAAAAACTTAATATGTTTGTAATAATTTTACAAAAAAAATAAACCCTTTTGTTAAAGTTTTTTAACAATTTGGATTTATTTTTTCTCTTTTTACATTTTTTCTGGCATTTCTATTCCAAGTAAATTAGCACCTGTTTTTAAAATTTCACTAACACCATAAGTCAAATATACTCTAGCATTTTGTAATTCTTTGTCATCTGTTATTATTTTATTTTCATTATAAAAACTACTATAAGCTTTTGCTAAATCAATTAAATATCTTGCTAAAATAGATGGCTCTTCTTTGTTTGTTACTTGAATTAGTATATCTTCAAATTCATAAATCAATTTTAGAATAGCAATTGCATATTCATCTAATAGTTTTTCTTTATTTATTTCATCTATATTTGGTAAATTACCTGCTTTTTCTAAAACACTTTTTGTACGTACATAAGTATACTGAATATATGGTCCAGTTTCACCTTGAAAGTTCAAAATTTGGTTCCAGTCAAATATTTCGTCTTTAACTCTACTATTTGCTAAATCATTAAATATAACTGCTCCAATTCCTACCTTTTTCGCAACTTCTTCTTTATTTTCCAACATAGGATTTTTTTTCTCAATAATATCTCCTGCTCTTTTAATTGCTTCATTTAATAATTCCTCTAGTTTAATTATATTCCCCTCTCTTGTTGACATTTTACCTGTTGGCAATAGTACCATTCCAAAAGGTATATGTTTTAGACCTTTTATGTATTTTTCTTCTATTCCTAATAGTTTTGCAACTTCAAATACTTGTTTAAAATGTAAAACTTGTTCATAAGATGTTACATATAATGCTTTGTCAAAATTATATGTTCTTGACCTATATAAAATTGCTGCTAAATCTCTTGTTGCATAAGTTGATGAACCATTTGATTTTTCTATAATACATGGTGTATTTATTCCTTGTTCCTCTAAATCAATTATTTTTGCTCCTTGTGATTCTATTAGCTTCCCTGACTTTTCTAATATTTCTAGTACTTCTCCCATTTTATCTGAATAAAATGATTCTCCATTCCAAGAATCAAATTTGCTACCTAATAAGTCATAAACTTTTTGGAATTCTTTTAAACTTAAATTTTTAAACTTTTCCCATATTTGTCTGCAATAGACATCTCCCTCTTCTAACTTTTTAAAGTTATCTCTACAAGCATTTAATATGCTCTCATTTTCTTTACATTCTTGATTAATTCTAATATAAATTTTAGTTAATTCATTTATTGGCTCTTTTTCAATGTCATATTCATCACCCCAAAGTTTGTACCCTTCAATTAATTTTCCAAATTGTGTTCCATAATCTCCTAAATAGTTTATTCCTGTTATATTGTATCCTAAATATTTGTAAATATTATATAAAGCTCCTCCTATTACAGTTGAGCGTAAATGTCCAATGTGAAAAGGTTTTGCTATATTAGGTGCTGAATAGTCAATAATAATATTTTTTCCCTCTCCTATTTTTGGTTTTGTACTTTCTTCATTTGGTTCTATATTACATAATACTTCCTCTACTAATAGCTTTTGATTAACATAGAAATTTAGATAGCCACCTAATACTTCTACTTTTCTAATAAATTCTTCGTTCACTTCAATTTTTTCTTTTATTTCATTTGCTATTTGTGGTGGAGCTTTTTTTAATTCCTTTGCAAGACGAAAACAAGGAAAAGCATAGTCTCCATTTTTTATATCTTTTGGTTTCTCTATAAATGTTTCTAATTCATTTGTATTCAAATTGATAGCTTTTCCTATCATTTTAGCTATTTCCTCTTTAAAATTTATCATGTTTCCTCCATTTTGAGACAATAGGGACAGGTCTCATTTGTCTCATTTTTGATTTTTTGCTTTTATGAGACACTTAGGACCTGTCCCTATTGTCTCATTTTTTGTTTACTTCAATGTAATTCCAAGAATCTCTACACATATCTTCTAATGTTTTAGTTGCTTCCCAACCTAATTCTTCTTTTGCTTTTTTAGGGTCTGCATAACAGGTTGCAATATCTCCTGCTCTTCTTGGTGCAATTCTATATGGAACTTTTTTTCCTGTAGTTTTTTCAAATGCTTTTACCATATCTAATACACTATATCCTGTTCCTGTTCCTAAATTGTATATATATATACCTTTTTGTTCTTTTTCTATTTTATCTAATGCTTTTAAATGACCTTTAGCTAAGTCTACTACATGTATATAATCTCTTACACCTGTTCCATCTGGTGTATCATAATCATCTCCATATACAGATAATTCTTTTAATTCTTCACTTGCAACTCTTGCTACATAAGGCATTAAATTATTAGGAATTCCTTGTGGTTCTTCTCCAATTAGACCACTTTTATGAGCTCCAACAGGATTAAAATACCTTAAAATACATATATCCCAATTATTATCTGAAATATATATATCTTTCAAAATTTGTTCGATAAATAATTTTGTAGTTCCATATGGATTTGTAGTTCCACCTGTTCTACAATCTTCTGTTAAAGGTATTTTTTCTGGCTCTCCATAAACTGTTGCAGAAGAACTAAAAATAAACTTTTTACAATTGTATTTTCTCATAGTATCTAACAATACTAAAGCTCCTGAAATATTATTTGTATAATATTCTATTGGCTTTTGTACAGATTCCCCTACTGCTTTAAAACCTGCAAAATTAATAACTGCATCTATATCATTTTCTTCAAAAACTTTTTCTAATTCGACTTTGTCCATATAATCAATTTCATAAAACTTAAAATCTTTCCCAGTGATTTTTTTAATAGCTTCTAATACTTTTGGACTACTATTAGAAAAATTGTCCACAATTATAATTTCTTTTCCCTCTTCTAATAATTCAATAGCAGTGTGACTGCCTATATAACCTGCTCCACCTGGTAATAAAATTGCCATATTAAACACCTCTCATATAAAACTTTTCTTAATTATAATCTTAGTATTTGCAAAAGTCAATTGGTTTTATTCTATTTTTGTGATATAATGTGTAGGTTTGTCAAACATATGTCACACTTTCTTAGAAATATCTATTATTGAAATA
>CAOKGO010000021.1 GCA_948468045.1 uncultured Clostridium sp.
TAGTCCATCTAATTTTTCCATCTTTAACCATTTGCTTTATATTATCTATTTTTAATTTTTCCATAAGCACCTCTCTTAATTCTTATTATATTCTATCATATCTATACTAAAAATTCTACTTTTGCAAAAATTTTTTTATAAAATATAGTTCACTAAGTGTACTAAACTTAAAATATTTTATAAAAATTAGGTACACTTGGTGAACTAAACTTGTAATTTTTTTAATTTAAACGAAAAATAGCGGGTTTGAGCTAGTTCACCGAGTGAATTTTTGCATCATATTTGCTTAAAATTTCTGTTTCTTTATTAACTCTTGAAGGCTTGTCCTTCAATGTGTATAGGCATTGTGTTAAACATGCTTTCCTGCCCTCATTTCTAATGAGGTATTTTCTGTTTCAATAGCACTTATGTCTACTTAATTAAATATACTTATCCTTAAATCCTCTTAATGGAAAATGAATGTGCTTTTAAAATTAAGTCAAGGTTGTGCGACAGCACATTCATTTTAACCTTGACTTTATTTTATAAAGCACATTAACATTGTGAATAAAGGATTTATTTTTATTTAACAAACATTACTATATTTCTAATACTTCTCCATCATTTGGAAATTCGACACCACTAATACTTTCTGCATTATAATCAGCTCTATGTATTGCATAAAATTCACACTTTGGATACTCTTTATATAGTTCTTTATATTCTTCTAATCCCACATGCATATCTGTTGTTTTTAATCCTGTTACATCTGAAAGCATATAATCTGATTCACTACACATATTATAATAATTATCACAAAAGCTCGTATCACATGCATATGATAGAACTTTATTATCTTTCTCTAATATATATCCATTTATTGGTATGCATTCTCCATGTTTTAATGTTAAAGCTGTTATTTTGAATTTTTCTGTCTTATATTGTTCTTCGTTTTGTAATTCTATAAACTTAACATTATATTTTTCTTCTATATTATCATATTTGTGGTCATCACCATCACCATGAGTAAAATTCATTAATTTTACTGTATTATTTCTTGTTCCTATTGGTCCTATGATAATAAGTTTATTTTCGATTTCTTTTCTTATTCCTCTGCCAATTAATAAATTAGGGATATCTAAAAAATGATCTGCATGAAAATGTGATATTACCAAATAATTAATTGGTTTTGTATAAATTTTTAATCTTTCTATTTGTTTTACTGTTCCCATACCAATATCAAATAATATATCATCTACTAACACACTAGTATTACATCTTGTTGTACATCCCATTGTTCCTGTACCTATAAAAGTTACTTTCATTTATAATTCAACTCCTTAAAATTTTTTACTTATAATTTATTTATATTTCATATTCTGTTATTCCACAATTAGTTGATCCAAATTTCTCTAGCATACCATCCATTGGCAATTCATTAAAATAAAAATATATAGCTCTTGCAACTCCACCATGTGTTACTAGTAAAATATTTTTATCTTTATATTTTTGTTTTATATCCTCTAAAAATAGTTTTATTCTTTCAAATAAATTTTGAATTGTCTCTAATCCCTGTATTTCTTTATTAGAATAATAATTCCAAAAATCTGTATAATAGAATTCTCCTAATTCTTTATTTGTGAGTAATCCACAATCCCTTTCTTCAATTCTTTTATCATATATTACTGGAATCTTATTTATATTTACTATTTCGCAAGTATGTCTAGTTCTTAAAAGTGGAGAACAAATTACTAAGTCAATGTTTAAATTCTTAACTTGTTTGCTTGCTTCCATTGCTTGCCTAATTCCAACTTCATTTATATCTTCATCTAATTTTCCATTATATTTTCCTTCATCATTACAATTTGTTCTACCATGCCTTATTACATAAATCTTCATCTTAAATTTCTCCTAATATATTATTTTTTAAAAATTCAATTACAAATTTAATACTGTTTTTATAATCATTGTTAATTTGTTTTTGTGTAAATAAATTATATTTGTCTAGTTTTTTATTGCAATTTACCTCCTTAAGATATTTTATAATTTTATCAATATCTTCTTTAGTGAATGGTATTTCTTTTATCAGTTTTAAATCTTCAAGTAGTTTATTTTCATATTTAGGAATTGTATAATTTCTTTTTTGAGTGATATAATTCTTAAATATATCAAAATCTCTGTGCTTTATTTTGGCTCTTTCCTCTATACCACATTTTATTTCATTACCATTATTAAGCTTTACTCCTATACAATTTCCTTGATTATCTCTAATTGTATATCTTAGATATGTAATTTTATTCCAATAATAATCTGTTAAAATATGTGTTAAATATCCTAATACAATTGGATTATATAAATAATCCTTGTAATTCTTCATAAATTTTTCTATACTCGGTAACTCATCTTTATTTCTATCTATAATTTGAATTTCAGAATAATGAGAAACTTTATATGGTACATATACAGAAAAATCTTTTATTACATATCTTTCTGCGTCTGGAATTAAATTTCCAATTAAAAAACTATTTTCATTTTCTATATTTATTTTTTTATTATTTCGTTAGCTGTTGCTAAATGTACTATCCATGATGGCATATTATTACTCCTTTTTAATATTACTTTCCCATTTTAACATAAAAAGTTAAAAAAATAAAGCATGTAACAAATAAAAATTATTACATACTTTGCCTATTAAGTTTTATCTCCAAACATTCCTATTTTTCCGTTGACAAATCGTTGACATTTTTAACCTTCAATTATACTACTCCGCACACCATGTCAACTTCTATCGTTACCTTAATTTTATGATTTTCTATTCTTTTAACCTTATTTTTTCCTTTTCTCTCAAAACTGGTAAAATCCTCAAAAGCAGTAAATTCAACTATTGTATCAAATCTTTTAGATTAGCACCGAGCAACACTCCACATGTGTTGTAAATGAAAATATTTCCACTATTTCTTGTAATCTCTTTCTAATATTTTTATTGACCTTTTTGTTGGTTCTAATCCATATTCATAACTATCTTTAAATATTCTAGGCAATTTCTTCACTCTAAAATTCAAATCCTCTAAATCACATTTATCTAAATTCAAGTCTTCTGTCCCTAACCAATTAGAATACATTTCATAATCTTCACCTTTTTTTGCTTCAAAAGCCTTCTTAATGTCTTCTAATCCCATCGTTCCACCACAGTCTTCAATTATTCCAAATCCCTCTCCTTCAATTACTCTTGGCAATTCTCTTCCAGTTATATTTTCATCTTGAAATATTTTCTCCAGTACTATATTAAATCTCCAATTATCTCCAAAATCATATTGAAATTCCATCTTTTGATTTTCTCTATCTAATATCCATTTTAATTTTTCGTCTTTAGCATCTTTTAATTCTCTATACCTCTTATCTAATCGCAAAATAATATCATTATCTTCAAATATACATCCATATTGTCCAATTTTAAAAAAGTCATCCTCTTTAAAATCATCTATATGTTTATTATAGAATTCTAAATTATTGGTAATAAAATTATTTAGTTCATCTACTTCAAATAAATATAAATGACTTCCCTGCATTTCAAACAAAGTCATTAACACATAAGCTAATCTTGCCATAGTTATATCATTCATAACCTGAAATCTTCTCCATATTTTTGGTTCATATTCTTGTAATTCTGCATATATTTGATATATTGGTTTACTTGCCATAATATCTCATCTCCTATTTTATAATTTTTTCTCTTATTGATGAAATTATTTTCTCTTCATCGTAAGACTTACCACCTGTTTCAAATCTTAACATATCTATTCCATTCTTTTTAGCTATATTATCCTTTATCCTATCTTTTTCTAGTTGTTTTGGATTATTCTTATGATATTCAAAACCATCAACTTCTATAAATAATTTGGGCTTATTATCCATTTTGTCATATATAACAAAATCCACTCTTGCACCATTGTTTACATACGCTTTTTCTTCATCATTTAAATTGTCTAGATTTTTAAAAATATTTCTAATAATGATTTCTCTTTCATATTTATAATCTTTATAGTCTTCCTTTTTTAATTCATTATTTAAAATAGTATCCATTATGTTTTCACTTTTAAATCTTGACCTATTAAGTAAATTTCTATTTAATTTTTTTAGTTTTTTTGAATATTCTTTATATAATAAATCAAACACTGAAACTATTTGACTTTCAACAATTTCTGAATCTAATTCATTATATTTAATATATTTTAATAATGCCTTTACATCGTTTCCTTCTTCATTAAATAATCTTTTATCTGTTACTATAACAAATTGTTCAATCGCTCTTGAAACTGCAACATTTATCATACAAGGATCATCTACAAAATCAATACCTCTTTTTCCCATGTTACTACTATCTAGTACAGTAGAAAGTATCATTAGCTTTTTCTCTCTTCCTTGAAATTTATGAATTGTATCACTATCTACATCTTTTTCTGTAGCTTTTTGTATATTATTTGCTTGCATTCTATAAGGTGTTGTAATTCCTATTTCTTCATTACTGTACTGATTTGTCCTCTCATCTTGTAAAACCTCATCTTTTATAACTTCCAGTTCTCGTTCATTAAATGTGCCTTTTTTATTTCCTCTTGTAATCTTTCTCATATGATTTCCTTCAGCTGTATAATACAATATCAAAGGTTTCTTTACCTTTTGGTGTTCTTTTGTAGAAAATGCTATTAATTCATTATTGTAATATCTTTTATTACAAAATTCTATAATTTTAGGATGACATCTATAATGCTCTTTTAATGTTTCTTTTGGTACTTTATTACCATAGGTTCGCAATATTGCTGATAAAATACTATTTTCAAAATAATCATGACATATATCAACTTCTAAATCAGATATTTTTTCTTTTATCGTTTTATCCACTATTTGTGGTAGTTGTTTTTCATCACCTACTATTATTGCATTTTTTGCACAAGATAAGGCAAGTGAACCTGCTAATAAATCTACTTGTGAAGATTCATCTATAATTACATAATCAAACATAAAGTTATTTGGTATACAATTTCTTAAAGAATAGGTTGTACTTAATACAACTGGAAATGCCTGTAAAAAATCATCTATATTTTCTTTATAGCTTTGTAAATTAAACTCATTATTTTTTTTATAGTATTTTATATATAATCTACTTTTGAAAATTTTTTCTGAAATATTTTGATGCTCTTTCTGTAATTGTTCAAATTTATGTACTTCCAATTCGTTTTTTATTTCTTTATATTCTTTTTCAAGTTTTTCTATTTTTATTTTATAAAATTCTCTTTGCAAACTTAATATGAACTCAATCAAATGCTCGTCCAATTGCTTTAAATTCATAATTCCATATTTGAATAGTAATTTAATTTTATATAACCATTTTACTTTTATTTTTCCTTCATATAGTAATTGACTATCTAATAAAAATTCTAAAATTCTGTCATCCGTTTTATGATAAAAAGACAATTTTTGTATTTCTTCTATATTCTGTTTTTTATAATATTCTTCAAAATATCTTTGTTCTAGCTTAAATTCGTCTATTTCCTTTTTTAATTTCGCTTTTTTGTTGTTTTTCTCTAATAAGTAATCTAAACTATTGTTTAATTCTTGTATACGGTTTAATAATTGACTCTCATCTTCTTTTAAATTAAAGTTTTTAACATTGGGCTGTGGAAGATTTTCAAAAAATTTCTCTCTTTTGCTCTTTCTTCCTAAATCTGCAACTATAAAATCATATCCATCTTTTTTTAGTTTATCCTTTACATTTTTTACTGCTTCATTATTATTAGAAACTACTGCTACTGTTTTATTTTGTATAATAGTTAAATTAGCAATTATATTCAATATCGTTTGTGTTTTTCCTGTTCCTGGTGGGCCTTGTATAATTGATATATTACTTTTAAATACATTTTCCATCGCTTCTTTTTGGCTCAAATTAAATCTAAACGGATAAATTATATTATACTTTTCTTCTGCTGTTTTCATTAAGTCAATTTTATTAATATAATAATTTAAAATACTCTCTTGATTTATATAGTTTAATTTTTCATATTCCCTTTTTAAGAAACTTTCTTGTTTTTCTTCATGTTCGTTTTTTTCTTCCTCTTTACCACTTTTTACATAGTTTGATATCTCTTTAAAATATTTAATTATATTTTTATTCAAATTTTCTATTGAATTAGATTTAAACGATAAGTCTTTATATCTAAATACTTCTGTTTCTCCACTTCTATATATAATTTTTACAAACTCTTCAAACCTAATTACTTTTTCAATATTAAATAAGATTTGATTTTTATAATATATATCTTTTTCTTTTAAATCTACTACTATCGGTTTTTCTTTTACTATTACATTTATCTTGCTATAAGGATATTCTTGTTTATTTTTATAAAATTTTATATTTATTTTTCCATCATTATCGCATTGTGAAAAATGTTCTATATCTTTTGTTTTATCTTCTCCTTTAAGAATTACTAATATCTTTTCTACATCCATTATTTTTTCCTTTACTACTTTTATGGATTTATTTTACCATATCTTTCCATAAAAATAAAGCCTCAAAATTTTACTTTTAAGGCTTTATATCAATTTTTTATTTAATTACCAATCCCAATTTCACAACAGGATTTCTCTCACTCAAGAAAACTCCTTTAATTTCAATACTTCTTGGAACAACTTGTCCATTTATTTTACCGTTCTTTAGTGTTACATCCTTGTGTACTGTTGATTTAGATATTCCAAATTTCGCTGCTGCTCCTCTTACCGTATCTTTTGAATCTATTATATAATGTGCTAAATTAATAGCACGTTCTTCAATTGATATACACTTCATAAAGTCAACTCCTATCTTAAGAATACTTTTGTTTAATTGTATTCTTTTAGATAATAAGTTAGAACTTTTTAATCTCTTATTCAAATAAATTTAAAATAATTAAGTTATTACTGCTTCAATGTTTTATTTTTCCTATTAAATATTAATCTGGCAACAATAAAATTGAATATGTATAACTTACACTTATACTCTTTTGTGAATTTGCTCTAAATATTAGTTTTGTATTTTCGTCATATGATATTGTAACAGAAGTAGATGCTCTCTTCCAACTTGCTTCAATATCATTAATTCCATCAGCTGCCAAACTAATATTATTTTGTCGAATTTCTATATCTAAACCTGCTACTCTATTTTCTAAACTTGTTGCTGAAAGTGAAATAATTGCCTTTCCTGTTCCATTTCCTACTAGATCAACACTTTCTAATTCTGACCATTTTTCTGCTTCTGTATTTTTATCTGTCCATCTTTTTTCAATTAATTTAGATCTATTACTATTATTTTGTAGTGCTGTAACAATTGTCTCTAATCTAGAAACTCTTTCATTTAACTTTTCTATATCAGAATTATTTGTAGTAATATTTTCACCATTAATAGCTGCTAATTGTAATGAACTATTTATTTCAAATTCATATGGATAATCTTTTAACTTTGTAAAAATAGAATTATATCCGTGTAGTGTCTATTGGTGTTAAACTAGCCTCTAATTTACTTGAAAGTTCTACATATTCCATCTCATTATCTTCACATAACTTATTTGCTAAATACTGTAATGTTGGCATTTTTTCTGTTTCTTTATAACTTTCAATTTGTGTGTTTGTAATTTTTAAATTCATAATTTCTGTTGCTGTTTTTTTATTGTTCTCCTCTTTAGCAGTTGTCGTCTTTTTTAATATTCCATTTTCTCCTGTTAGCATTGCAATTGATACTCCTGCTAAAACTAGTAATATTATTATTGTAATAACTAATGATATTAAAGTAATTGCCTTATTAGATTTCCACCCTTTAATATTATTAGTTATCCTATCTCTATTTTCTTTCCTTTTATCCATTTAGTTATTCTCCTTTATACTTTCTAAAATATTATAATAATCTTACTAATAATTTAACTTAAATTCAATAGATTTCAAAGTTAATTTTTACATTTTTCGCCCATAAAAATTGCAAAGCAATTTTTTCGTGGAACTCTTTATATTATAGGAAGTTCAAAGAACTTTCCTATAATAGAACAAAAGAGGCATGATTAAGATTCTATGACCTTTTAGATAACTTTTAATGCCTCGTCTTTGTTCGCCCGCGAAAATTGCAAAGCAATTTTCTGTGGAACTCTTTATATTATAGGAAGTTCAAAGAACTTTCCTATAATAGAACAAAAGAGGCATGATTAAGATTCTATGACCTTTTAGATAACTTTTAATGCCTCGTCTTTGTTCGCCCGCGAAAATTGCAAAGCAATTTTCTGTGGAACTCTTTATATTATAGGAAGTTCAAAGAACTTTCCTATAATATAAAAAATATTTCATACCATTTAATAAAGCAATACAATGCCCATATTTTTCTATAATTATCTTTTTTGTTATTTTTATGTTGATTTAATAATATAAAAATATAATCTTGATTAAAAAACTCTTTTACAAAATCTTGACTAAACACTTTACAAACTTCTTGATAAAAATCTTCCTCTTTTAACCAGTTTCTTAGTGGTACTGGGAAACCTAATTTTTTCTTTTTATATGCTTCATTTGGTATTTCTTTTTTAGCTGCTTCTCTTAGTGCTATTTTAGTATTTTCTTTTGTTATTTTACAGTTTTGTGGCATAGAACTTGCAATTTTAAATACTTCTTTATCTATAAATGGCGTTCTTGCTTCTATGGAATTTGCCATAGTCATTTTATCTACTTTTAAAAGTATGTTTCTTGCAAGCCAATATTTTATATCAACTACTTGCATTTTTATTAAATCACTTTTATCTTTATTCTTTTCAAATATTTCTTTTGTTACTTCTTGACTTTTGATTGTATTTTTTATACTTAAAACCTTTTTTATCTCTTTTTCACAAAATATTTTATTCACTCCAACATAATCTTCTTCTAGCCTTTTTCCTCTACGTACAATAAAGTTTCGACCTCGACATTCTGGTAATTGTTCAAACAAAAGACTTAAACTATGGCGAATAAAAAATGGTATCTTATTATAAATTTTAAACATCTCTAGTTCATTATAACGATTATATCCACAAAAAAATTCATCTGCACCTTCTCCAGACAAAACTGCTTTTACATCTTTACTTGCAAGGTTTGCCAATATATACAAAGAAACAGCAGATGGGTCACTAATTGGTTCATCCATATAATATAAAGCTTTTCCAACTAACTTTATATATTCCTCTTTTTCTATTTTTTTGCTAATGTTTGTAATTTTTAATTTATTACATAAATCTTTAGCATATTCTATTTCACTATATTTAGAATTATTATAGCCGACACTATAACTTTTATTTGGCTTAAAAACACTTGTAATATAAGAAGAATCAACTCCACTAGATAAAAATGTTCCTATTTCTACATTACTTATTTTATGATATTTTATAGAATTTTCCATAGTTTTACGTATCTTTTGTACTATTTCAGAAAAATTATTCTCCTGTTCTTGAAAATTAATGTCATAATATTGATTGACAGTTATTTTATTATTTTGAAAAGTAAGACTATTTCCTGGTTCTAGACAATAAACATCTTTGAAAAAAGTTTCAGAAGTTGGAATAAAACTAAATGATAAATAAGGTTCTAGTAATTTTTTATTTAAAACTTTTTGAAATTTTGGATGTTCTAATAAAGCTTTTATTTCTGATGCAAATATAAACACTTCGTCATTTTCATAATAGTAAAATGGTTTGATTCCAAATTGGTCACGAGCACAAAAAAGTTTTTCTTTTTTCTTATCCCAAATTGCAAAAGAAAACATTCCACGAATTTTAGATAACATATCTTTTCCCCATTGCTCAAATCCATGTAATAACACTTCTGAATCACAATCACTTTTAAACTTATGCCCTTGCCTTTCTAATTCTTTTTTTAGCTCTTTATAATTATATATTTCTCCATTATATACTAAAATTAAATTATTATCTTTACTAACTATTGGTTGTTTCCCATTTTCAACATCAATAATAGCCAATCTTCTATGTCCTAATGCAATAGTGTTATCTATGTAATATCCCTCTCCATCTGGTCCACGATGAAACATCTTATTTGCCATTTTTTTTATAATTTCTTCTTTGTTTTCTTCTTTACTTACAAAACCTACAATTCCACACATACTCCTCCTCCTTTGCAAGTTATTAATATTTTTAAAATTCTTTTTGAAACATTTAAGATAAAAATAAAACAGAATGATTTAAATTTTTGACCTTTTAAATTATTTATATTTCCCATCTTTTTTGTTGCAACAATTTTTTATATTGATAAAAACAACTTATTAAACTTCATAATTATACAACGCTTTCCATAAAATGTCAAATGCATCAATATAAAATTCGACTTTTCGTAATACCTTAGATGGTAAGGCATTAAAAAAGTCGAAACTTAAATAAAAACTCTCTTTATAATCTTTTTTATACTTCAATTTTATTATCATAAATTTTATTTAATAATTCATCTGGATATGTTCTATCTATAAATTCATCTATTGGTCCTTTTGCTGGTATATTCTGACGTCTTTCTTGTTGACGATTTCCAGCCATACAAGATACTATAATATCAAATATCATAAATATCATAAAAAATACAGTAAAAACTTTACTACCTGTTTTGCTTAAATATGGTTTCATTTTTTGAAAGGCAGGATAAATAATTTTTAGATAAGCAACTGCAATAATTCCCCAATATACACCATACAATAAACAAGCTCTTCCATTCAAGTTCATAAAAAACTGAGAATAATCCCAAGAAATTGTACCAAAGAAGATTTCTTGAAAAAAAGAACATAAATATTCTAAACTACTTCCCATTGCAATCCCTAAAAAAAATGCTTTTTTAGGCTCTTTTACTTTTGAAATTAATAAATAATAGGCTACTGCTCCAATTCCATATATTTGTATAAATGGTCCATAAATTAACCCTTTCCTTATAACTAATGTTCTTGTATAAACCAATCCATATAACATTTCTGCAAAAAATCCAAATATACTTCCTATTACAAATACCCAAAATATTATATTTATATAATTTATTATTTTCTTTCTCATATATTTCCCCATTTATTTTAGTTATTCACATTATATACTAATCATATAGAAAATGAAAGTATTATTATAAAATTAATAAAATCTTCATGTTTTTTGGGTACAATTTACAGCTCGGTTTTTATTACAAAATTTATTATATTTTATTTGGCAAATTTGTGTAGAATGTATTGATGTTATAGGAAAATCGGAGATTTTTCCTATAACAAAACAAAAGTGGCATGATAAAAAATTCAACAATCTAATTTAGAATCTATTATATCTTGTATTACTTGTCCTGCTATTATTAATCCTGCAACTGATGGCACAAATGATATACTTCCAACTATTTCTTGATTATTTTCTTTTTTTGGTTCTTCTTTTGAATACAATACTTTTATCTCATGTAAATTTCTTTTTTTTGCCTCTTTTCTAATAACTCTAGCTAATGGACAAACCGAAGTCTTATCAATATTTGCTATTTCAAATTTAGTAGGGTCTAGTTTATTTCCTGTTCCCATGCAAGATAAAATTGGAACTTTTGCTTGATTTGATTTTTCCATCAATTTAATTTTTGTAGATACTGTATCTACTGCATCTACTATATAAGAAAAGGAACTATCAATTAAATTCTCTTCTCCACCTTCTACTTCTTGTGTCATATAAATATCTACTTTTATATTAGGATTTATATTTAATATTCTTTCTTTCATAACCTGTACTTTCTTCTTTCCTATTGTTTGAAGAGTTGCATGAATTTGCCTATTTAGATTACTAACAGAAACTATGTCATTATCAATTAATACAATATGACCAATTCCTGCTCTAACTAATCCTTCTACAACAAAAGAGCCAACTCCACCAATTCCATATACTGCTACTTTAGATTTTCCTAATTTTTCTATTGCCTTTTTTCCTATTAAAATTTCTGTTCTACTCGTCCATGTTTCTTCCAATTAATGATAACCTCCTTTTTTTATTCGGTTTTGTTTTTATTCTATCTAAAAACCTTTCTTTTTATCTCTCTAACTTGAATTTATTTTACTTACTTAACATTTTTATTGCATCATCTTCATTTTCAATAAAAAATATATCTTTACCATTATTGCTTTCATATATGAAATCATTTAATGGCTTACTTGTATATTTTGAATAATCTCCATATATAGCAATTTTAGCTTGATAATTTATAAACTTTTGTAAAATTTCTCCTGCTAATCCTGTACTTAATATAAAGAAATCTTCTACTACTGCATCTTTATTTAATGCTATTTTGTTACAATTTGTTTCATATTTTATTGTCATAATAAAATCTATTGCTGTTTGAGTATCTTTTATTATAATTTCATTACTTTCCACTATTGCTATTTCATTCACAATTTTTGTTTTCATTTATTTATATCCCTCCTAATTTATTTAACAAGTATTCAACATATATCCTCAAATTAAATAATAAAATACCTTAAAGTATATAAAGTACTGACATTCTTTTATTTACATCTGCAAATACTAGTTTTACACCTTAGTATAATCTATTATAGCACATCTTCAATTTTTATGCTATAATAGTTTAGTAGTATTACAACAAGGAGAATTTATTATGTTACGAATTAATAATATTTTTATTAGAAAAGATTTAAGTAATGGTCAAATTTTTGAATTGGCTATTAAAAAACATAGTATAAAAAAAGAAGATGTTTTAGATTGGCATATATCGCATAAGTCAATTGATGCTAGAAAAAAAGCCGATGTGCATTACGTTTATTCTATTGATATAAAAGTAAAAGATGAAACTAAATATAGGAAACTAGAAAAAATTAAAAAACCTGAAATTCCTTTTGTTAAAATATCAAAAGCTTTATCTAATCGTCCTGTTATAGTAGGAGCAGGTCCTGCTGGCTTATTTGCTGCTCTTACTTTAGTTCAAAATAATATACAACCAATTATTTTAGAACAAGGGCAAAGTGTTAAAGAAAGAAAAATAAGTGTAGAAAACTTTTTAAAAACTGGAAAATTAAATTCATCATCTAATGTTCAATTTGGTGAGGGTGGTGCTGGTACTTTTTCAGATGGAAAATTAACAACTGGTATTAATAGTCCTTTTTGTAGAAAAGTTTTAGAAGAATTTGTTTTATTTGGAGCACCTGAACAAATTTTGTACCTTTCAAAACCACATATTGGTACTGATAATTTAATTAATATTATTGAAAATATGAGGAATTATATCATTTCAAAAGGAGGAACTTTTCTTTTTAACACTAAAATGATAGATATAGAAATTACAAATAATGTTATTACAGGCATTCGTACAATTAGTAATGGTTTAGAAGAAACAATAAATACAAATAATGTTATTTTGGCTATTGGTCATAGTTCAAGAGAAACTTTTGAAATGCTTTATCACAAAGGTGTTTTCATGGAACCCAAAAATTTCTCTGTTGGAGTTCGTATTGAGCATTTACAAGAATGGTTAAATAAAACTCAATATGGAACTATACCTAAATTAAAACTACCTCCTGCTGACTATAAATTAGCATACCACTCTGAAAATGGCCGTTCTTGTTACACATTTTGTATGTGTCCAGGTGGAACTGTTATTGCTTCATCTAGTGAGCCAAACACCATAGTCACAAATGGTATGAGCCTGTTTTCGAGAAATGGACAAAACTGTAATTCTGCCCTTTTAGTAAATGTAACACCTAATGATTTTGAAAGTTCTTCGCCACTAGCTGGCATCTACTTTCAAAAAAAGCTAGAAGAAAAAGCTTTCATACTTGGTGGTTCTAATTACTTTGCACCAATACAAAGAATAGAAGACTTTCTCAAAAATCAAAAATCTAAAACAATAGGTTGTATTAAGCCCACCTATCAACCAGGTGTCACCCTATCTAACCTAAACGAAATATTGCCATCATATGTATCTGAAACCCTAAAACAAGGCATTAACTATTTTAACACAAAATTACCTGGATTTGCGACTCCAGACAGTCTTCTAACTGGTATAGAAAGCAGAAGCTCTTCTCCAATAAAAATCCTTAGAAATGAAAACTTAAATGCCAACATACATGGTCTCTACCCTTGTGGCGAAGGTGCTGGTTATGCAGGAGGTATCATGTCAGCTGCTGTAGACGGCATAAAATGTGCACTTTCGCTCATCTCCAATTAACTTTGGGCATAATTGGGACAGGCACCAAGTAGCCTTTTTGGGCATAATTGGGACAGACCCAGATATGCCCAAATCCCATAATTTTCCAAACTGATTTTTTGTGTTTATGCAGGATTATCCATTTTGCAATTTTTGCACAATTTCGCATAGGCTTGTTACTAGATAGTCTACATCTTCTTTTGTGTTATCTTCTCCAAATGTTATTCTTAATGAGCTGTGTGCTAGTTCGTCTGACAAACCTATGCTAGATAAGACATGTGATGGTTTTGATGTTCCTGAAGTACATGCTGATCCAGAAGATGCACAAATTCCTTTACTATCTAAGTTTAGTAATAATGCTTCTCCATCTACTGATGGAAAGGCAAAATTTGCATTCCCTGGTAATCGGTCTTGTTTGCTTCCATTTAATATAGCTCCTTGTATTTTTTCTTCTACTTGTGATATAAAATAGTCTCTTAATTCTTTTAAGTGATTCATATGCTCTCTTAAATTTTGATTTGCTAATTCACAAGCTTTTCCTAGACCTACAATTCCAGCAACGCTTTCTGTTCCTGCTCTTTTGTTTTTTTCTTGATGTCCTCCATCCATAAATTTTTCAAATTCAATACTATTTCTTACATATAGTGCTCCTACTCCTTTTGGTGCATATAATTTATGTCCTGATAAAGATAGTGCATCTATTCCCATCTTTTTTACGTCGATTGGAATGTTTCCACAAGCTTGCACTGCATCTGTATGAAATACAATATTATGCATTCTTGCAATTTTTGAAATCATTTCAATTGGTTGAATTGTTCCAATTTCGTTATTAGCAAACATTATGCTAATTAAAATAGTGTCATTTCTAATTGCATTTCTTAAATCTTCTATAGAAATAAAACCATCTGCATTTACTTTTAAATACGTCACCTCAAACCCTTGTCTTTCTAAGCTTTGGCAAGTATGAAGTACAGCTGGATGCTCTATTTGTGAAGTTATAATATGTTTTCCTTGTTTTCTTCTACTATAAGCAATGCCTTTAATTATTGTGTTATCACTTTCTGAACCACATCCAGTAAAATAAATTTCATTTGGATTGGCATTTATTAAATTTGCAACTTTTTTTCTTGCTTCTTCTATTGCTTTTTTTGAAATTCTACCTATACTATATAATGAAGATGGATTCCCATATCTTTCATTAAAATATGGTAACATTTCTTCTAGCACTTCTTTTTTTACTCTTGTTGTAGCTGCATTATCAAAATATCTGATTTCCATTTAATCTCATCCTTCCTTAAGGCACAAATTGGTTGGAAAAGAATTGTATATTTGGCTAGGAAAATAAAATTTTAATTTATGAGGCGTACATAGGTACGTTGATTAAATTAAAATCGAAATTTGACAACGCCAAATGCCAATTATTTTTCAACCTTATCTCATCCTTTCAATTATATATATATTATATTCAGAATGACAAATTATATTTCATCTTTTGTTTTGTTATATAAAATAAATTGTTTCTCGATATTTTGATTAAGCTTTATATACATATTTACTTGATAAGTCATCTGTAAATAGATTAGAAATTTCCATTTTACTTATCAATAATCAATTTATTGATATATTATTTTCTTTATTTCATCTATGTTTTTTACAGTTTCTTTATAACCTGACATATAACATTTATCCAGCTTTTCAATATCTAAAAGTCCTGTTTTATCTGTTTCTATTGTCATAATAAAATCACTTTGTTCCAAGCTTTCTTCTGAAATTTTATTACCCATAATGTCAATTGTTCTCATTGCAATGTCCATAATATTACTCTTTTCATCAATATCATCTGCCTTAAAATTAACTGCAATTACCTTATCTGCTCCTTGCTTTTTCACCTCTAATACAGGAATATTATCTAATACACCACCATCTAAAAACTTATGGGAATTAAATTCACATGGGCAAAAAATTGCTGGAAAGCTACTACTAGCTCTCACTGCTTTTCCTAAAGATATATCTGTAATATATTGTGACTTATCATTAGTATTTTTGGGAATTTGATTAGTAAATATATATTCTTTAGAAAGTTGTACATCTACAGCTGGAATAACTAATGGCATTTGTGTAATATCTTTTATTTTCTCAATGCCCTTTTTTCTAGCTAAATCATTATATGCTTTTTCTAGTGTCTCTCCTGTTTTTAATCCTGATATTGCTACTTTTTTGTTCATCATAAAGTTTCCTATACCTGAAATAATTGGCGAAGAATTTATTTGTGCTATATCTTTGCTATATCTCTTAAAAAGTATGTAAATATAGTAAGGTGAATATCCTAAAGCATATAAAGCAGCAACTAAACTCCCAGAACTAGTACCACCAATAACATCTACTTTAATTCCATTATCTTCTAATGCTTTTAACATTCCTGCATGAGCAATTCCTCTAATTCCACCTCCTGATAAGGCTACTCCTAATTTCACATTTATCACCTCTTTTTTCTTTTTATTAGTATTGACCAATAAATATAACTTTAGACAAAAATAGGATTTTGAGGCCGTCCCCAAATCCTATTTCATATTTGTATAGTAGATTTCTCCAAATCCATATGTTACTTTATAATAAGCTCCTATAAAGAATGGCTCATTTTGGTCA
The DNA here is from genome assembly GCA_948468045.1 of uncultured Clostridium sp. Lineage (GTDB taxonomy): Bacteria > Bacillota > Clostridia > TANB77 > CAG-508 > CAG-269. The sequence continues at coordinate 16,831 of CAOKGO010000021.1, forward strand.
ATTATTTCATAATCTAAAGGTGCTACTTCTTCTCCTTTGTCATTAATTACACCCCATTTTCCATCTTTTCTTACACTTGCAAACCCATATTCATTGAATTCATATGCTTTATCATATTTATAATCTACTACTATATTTCCATTACTATCTGTAAATCCATATTTGTTGTTTTCAACTTTAACAAATAATTTGTTAATTGGATATACTTGAGTATTTTTTATTTCTTTTCCATCTTTGCTGAAATACTTTGTTTCTACTTCGTTTTGTATTCTAATCGCATTATTTTTTTCTTCTATTCTTGCATTTTGCATTTCACAAATTAATTCCATATTTTTGTTATATACTTGTATTGTTTTATTATCTAATGTTGCTTGTACTAAACTAGTATCTTGAATTTTTTGTATTGATGCTTTGTTTATTTCTACTTTTACTTCTTCTTTGTCATCTAATATTCCTAGTTTTCCATCTTGGTTGCTAACTATAAAATAATTTTCATATAAATATTCTATATAATTGAATTTTTCTTCTATTAATTGTTTTCCTTCTTTGTTTATTACTCCATATTTAGTTCCATTTTCATTATTAATTCTTATTTTATATTTTTCATTACTTGTGTTTAAAATGGCTATATTAGCATCTATATTAGCTTGTGTACCATTATTGTCATATACTACTGTACCTTGTTCATTTTGTGCATAAAAGTAAATTCCTGTAATGTCAATTTGATTGTATTGTACAGGCACAATTAATTTTCCCTCTCTATTAACAATTCCATACTTTTTGCTTTTTTCAACTACAAATACTTGATTTGTAGCATCATATCTTACTGATTGATATTCATTGGCAATAATTAGTTCTTGGTTTTTCATAATTCCATATCGTCCATTTTTTGCACACATAAGATATGCATTTTCATTTTCTTGAATTTCTGTTACTCTAGTTAATTCATTATATTCTGGTTTTAAAACTTCTTCTGCCTTAAAATTCAAATATCCATATCTATACCCTTCTTGTGTAGTAACATATACTATATATCCTGCATGTTTATATGCATTTTCATCTGTATAATATTCATCCACTGTAATTTTGTCATATATAATATCTATTATTTTATTTCCTTTTATATTAATAACTCCATATTTTTCTTTCTGTTTTACTAACAATTCCCCTTCTTTATATGATAAACTATCAATTTCATCATAAATAGGTTTTGTTATTTCTTTTCCATCAAAACTAATCAAACCATATTTTCCATCTTTTTCATATTTTAATACACTTTTTTCATACATTAAATCACTTACTATATTTTTTAAGCGTATTGGTTCCACATTATTATATTGTAGTAATATTTCTTCATTTTTTTCATTTAATATTTTAATTGTTTCATCTTTATAACAAGCAAAAACTGCTTTTTCTGGATTAGGTATTTTTATTTCATTGTAATTAGCTTGAATTACAATATTTCCACTTCTATCAATTACACCATATTGTTCACCTTGTTTTAAAAGAAAATAATTATATTGCTTTACTTGCTCTATTTCATAGCTCTTTCCATTTTCTTGATTAATATGATAAATAATAAAAGCTCCAACAATTATTGATATTAATATTGCTACTGTAATTATTATGATATTTGTTTTTTTCATTTTATTTTATTCCTTTCAATTTTAACTTAGAAAATTATTAATTTTAAATTCAATAAATTTTTTTTGAATTTGAATTAATCAAGTTCTTCTATTTCTCTAGGATTATTTTTACAAGCTTTTACTTTTATGATTCTTTTATCTTCATATTTCTCTATCTTATAAGTAACAGTTTCTGTATCTACAACTGGCAATTCTTCCTCTTCTGGAATTCTCCCTAATTTATCTTGTAGATATCCTGATAAAGTATCATAATCACCCTCTGGAATGCTAGCATTCAACAATTTATTTACATCATTAATCGTCATACTTCCACTTAATAAATAAGTATTTGAATCAATTATTTCATACTCTCTTTCCTCTTTATCATATTCATCAAAAATATCACCAACTAGCTCTTCTAAAATATCTTCCATAGTAATTAAACCTGCTGTTCCTCCATATTCATCAATGATAATTGCAATTTGCTTTTTATTTTTTTGTAATTCTCTAAAAACTTCATTAATTAATCTATTTTGTGAAACAAAGTAAACATCTTTAATAGTATTTTTTACTTTAAAATTTTTTTTATTGATGTTTTTTAAAACATCTTTTACATATAATATACCTTTAATTTCATCAATAGTTTCATCATATACAGGAATTCTACTATAACGATATTCTACCTGTGATAGTTCTTGTAATAGTTCTTCATTGCTTATATTTATATCTACTGCAAAAACATCTTTTCTATGTGTCATTATTTCAGAAACAGTTATATCATTGAACTCAAATACATTATTTATTAATTCTTTTTCTTCTATTTTTATAGTTCCATTTTCTTCTCCTTGGTCTATCATCATTTTTATTTCTTCTTCTGTTACAGATTCTTCCTCATTTTCTCCTACACCAAATAATTTAGATACTCCATTTGTAACTACTGTTAAAAATTTTACAAATGGTGCTGTTACAATAGATATGGTTCTAATAATTCCAATTGTTGCAAAAGATATTTTTTCATAATATTTCATAGCAAATCTTTTTGGTACTAATTCACCAAATACTAATGTAAAGAAAGATAAAATAATAGTAATTATAACTATTGATATACTTTTCCATACTCCAAAGCTAATAAATGGCATAATTTGATATAATACAGGTGCTAATTTTTCAGCAAAAGCATCTGATGCGAATGCACTTGATAAAAATCCTGCCAATGTAATTCCTATTTGTATTGTTGCTAAAAATTTGCTTGGTGATTTTATCATTTTTTCAATTTGTTTTGCCCTTTTGTTTCCCTCTTTTGCTTGTTTTTCAATTTTAGCATCATTTAAAGATATAAATGCAATTTCAGCTGCAGCAAAAAATGCATTTAATGCAATTAATATTACTAGAATTATTAATTGTGATATCATTTAATATCGACTCCTTTTTATTTTATATTGTTTTATATATTATATCCATTTTTATATTTTTTTTCAACAAATTTATAAATTTTGTTAATACCTATTTGGCTGTAAGTTGTAATTCTAGTCAACACCGCTCTTTTTATTATTTATTCATAGTATAAAACCTTTTAGATAACTTTTCATGCCACGTCTTTGTTCGCCTGCGAAAATTGTAAAGCAATTTTTTTGTGGAACGCTTTATATTATAGGAAAAGAGGAATATAAAATTCCTCTTTTCTTTACATTACATACCAGTTACTGGTAATTTATTCATTTTCACATTTCCTATTTTCTTACTAATTTTAAATTCTTCTTGTGTTTCTTCTTGATTATTAGTTATTGTAACTGTGGACTTTTCATTCATATCCACTTGTACTTCAATTAATTTATCATTAATTTCATATCCTTCTTTTGTTTTTGTTTCTTTTAAGTAGTACTTTCCTGGAACTAAATGTTTTATTTCAATTTTTCCTTCGTCATCTGTTCTAAGCTCTGAATATACTACTTCCATATTTTCGTTTAACAATTCAAATTCTACTCCAGCTATTCTTTCCTTGGTTTGTACATCTTCTTTAATAACAATAATTTCTGTTTCATTTTCAGGATATTCTTCGTCTTTTTCTCCTATTCCATCTTCATACTTTGTTGTTAAAGCACATTCATTTTCTGAAAGTCCTGGTATTGTCTCATGTAAAATCTTACCGTTTTACTTCTAATTTAAAAGTTCCTATTTGTGTCATTTTTTTAATTGGAACTAATACTTTAAACTCTTCATTAGCTGCAAATTCACATTTCTCCTCATTTTTATTGTTTGTTATTTTTACTTCATCTACATTAACAACAATTTTATATTTTATAATATCTGCGTTAGATGTTACATTATAGGTTTTAGATATATATTGTTTATCTATATTATCATGCCTCCACTTACTATCTTTTTGATTAATATGTAATATAATAGACTCATTATTATTTTGTTTTTCTGATTCTTTTTGTTCTATAAACTCCCAATTGTCTTTAGTATAAGTGTCTTGTGCTACAACCGCCTCATATTTCACTATATCTAAATTAGTAAAATTACTAGATGTTGCATAAACTGCATTCATAAAACCTAATCCATTCATTAAAAAAATAGCTATTACTGTAAGTATTTTTTTTATTCTGCTTTTCTTTTTTCTCAAATTTTTTCTTCCTTTCTTCTTTATTTTTGTTTTTCTATCGCTTTAACACATCTTCTATAATGTTCTTCATTTTCAATACAAGTAATTAGTGTAATTGTATTCTCTTGTGTATCTTCAAGACATGATAAGTCTGTATCTTGTATAATATAATTTTTTTCTACTACATATTCCTTTTTAGAATTTTGGTAGTAATAAATAATTTCATCACCTTCTTTTAACTTTTTTATATTTTCGAAATAGTTTTTTTCATATCCCCTATTATGTGCTGCAAGACAAACATTTCCTGCCCATCTTTTGCTTTCTTTAAAATGTCCTATAAATTCATCCATAATTTCTTTTGTAGTTCCCTCAGCAATATTGGCATTTAACTCAATAGTAGGAATTTGTAGATACCAATCACTTTTTTCTTCTTTTGTTGATTCTATATTCGAACTAAAACTTTTGGTATCATTTTGATTTTCTATTTTTGTTAGAAATTTAACATTTAACTCTTGAACTTTAGAAAAAAAATCAAAATGCGAACTAAATAAATTTATGATAAAAAATAATAGAACTGAAATTACACAACTTAAAATATTGATATAACTTGTACTATATCTAAAAGTAGTTATCTTATCACTCTCCTTTGTTTTTTATATCTCTTTTTTGAAATTTCAGAAGTAATTTTTTCGAAAAAATTGTTTTGAATTAATTAATTTTTATAAAATCGATTTTATTATATACATAATAATACTTTTTTTGCCATTTGTAAAGAACTTTTCATCGCAGAATTCGACATTTTATCCTTTATATATTTATTTTCCTTTGTTTTCAAGACTTTACATGTCTTGTTCTTTTACAATTTCAAAAAATGTGTTGAAAATTTAGTATGTCATTTTAAACAATATATTCAATTGTATTATTAGGGAAAAATTTATGCATATTTTCAATAAAAAACTGTTTTCCCTCTTCTCTAATATCATTTTTATACCAATACTTCCCTCTTCCTCTTCCTGTCATTTTATCTTTATCATATAGTTTTATTGCATTTGGAAAGGCCTCTTCATTTATTTTGGTGTGTACATAGCTATATGTCATAAATATTATTTCAAAAAAGACCTCATCTTTTACTTTTTTAGATAATTCTGAATCCAACTTTTTGATTAATTCTGAATAAAGGTTTTGCCAATTGTCGAGAAATATTACTGGTGCAATTAAAATTCCTACATTATAACCTGCATCTTTTAATTTATTTATTGCTTGAATTCTACTAGATAGGCTTGATGTTCCAAATTCAACTTTATTAATAATCTCACTTGGATTAACACTTACTCTAATTGTAACCTTACCTTTGTGGTCTAATGGCAATATATCATCTACCATATCGAATTTTGTAGGCAAAGTTAAAAAACCATTAGTTACATTTTTAAAATTCTCAATAGTCCATTTTAGATTTCCTGTAATTGTATTTTCTAAAATTAAATCACTATTGCTTCCAATTTCAAATACTGTTTTTTTGTCAGATTTATTGGCTGTTTTTATTATTTTTTCTAGCATTTCTTCTCTGTTTACAAATAAGCGTAAATATGCACACTTGTTATAATTACATACTAAATAACAATACATACATGAGGCTGTACAACCTGAAGATGTATATGGTACTAAAAAATCAGATGTTTTATGGTTTGGTACAAATTTATGTGTTTTTCTTGTACCGATAATTAAATTTCTTTTCATGTATGGAAATTCCTTATTTGATTTTGTTCTCATTTCTTCAATATTGTTGTGGTTTTCAATTTCTATTTTAGGAATCTCTTTGTATTTTTCCATTAGCTCTTTTCCTAATGGATAATTAATAATATCTTTTTCAAAATAAATTGTTTCAGGTTTAAACATAAAATAATCTCCTTTACAAATTATTTTACCCAAAATATTATTAATAATTACATGTTTTAATAAATTAGATATTTAAATCTAATTCTAAATAAAATTCCACACCATTTTCTTTATTTATAACTCCATAGCTATTTCCATAGTGTCCCATAATTGCCTTTACAAAAGACAATCCAATACCTGTTCCTCCGTTCTTCTCTGTTCCTAGATTCATCTACCTTATAAAAACGATTCCAAATTCTTGCAATATCCTCTTCTTTTATTGTGTTTCCTGTATTGAACATTTTTACTCTAACCTTGTTTTTTTCTACATTTACTTGATTTTCTATTTCAATATATTTTTCTCCATTTACTTCTTTTGTGTGTTTAATTGCATTTGTTAAATAGTTGCTAATTACTTGCTCAATATAAAAATCATCTGCAAATACATTTATATCATTTGATGTTATAAATTTAATGTTAATATTTTTCTCTTCTAAGATTACTTGTGACTTTCTTACTACTTCCTTTTCTAATTCAACAATATTAAATTTTTTATCTTCAAACTCTCTTTTTCCATATTCTAATTTCATAAGTTCTAATAATTGTTTCACCAATTTATCCATTTTGTTTGTTTCATCTAAAATAACTTCTGCATAAAATTTTCTACTTTCTTCATCTGTATTAACATTTTCAAGTAGTCCTTCACTATAACCTTGTATTAAAGAAATCGGTGTTTTCAATTCATGTGATACATCAGATATAAAGCTTTTCCTCATTTCATCTATTTTTGATTTTTCTTCTATATCTTTTTCCAATTCTATATTAGTATTTCTTAATTGTTTTATAGTTCTTTCTAATTTATCTGACATAGCATTAATACTTTTACCTAAATTGTTTATTTCGTCATCTGCATCTGTAATTTTGTATTTATGACTAAAATCTAAATTTGACATTTTTTTCGCTATATCATTTAATTCCGAAATTGGGTCACCAAACTTTCTAGATACATAAGATACTATAACTGCTGCAATTAAAATTGCAAATCCTGCCATTAAGTATAAGAAATTATTTGATATTTTTACACTTTCTTGAATTGTTGTAATTGGTATTCTTATATATAATAAATAACCATTGTCCAAAGTTGCAGATAGCAAAATGTAATTTATATCATTTTTGCTATCTTTAATTTTTTTTATAGTGAATTTTTCGTTGTTTTCTATTACTTCTCCTACATTATTATTGAATTTACTTGTCATTTCATTCATTTGCCCAAAAGCAGAAAAGAAATCTTTATTTGATGTATATACATTTACATTTTGGTCATTTTTAATTAAAATGTCGAAATTATTATTAATTGCTAATTTTTCTAATTGTGTTTCTAAGTTAATATTTTCTCCACTTATGTAATGATTATTAACTACTTTATATACTGATTTTAAAGATTTTGTTTTACTATATAAATAAAATTGCCCAAATACAAAGTTATTAACTAGGATTAAAAACAAAATTATTAATAGAATAACTAATGATAATGTCATAAAAAGCCTTACTCTTACTGACTTTAGTGCATTTTTAAATTTACCCATTTTTATTTCACCTCAAATTTGTAACCCACACCACGCATAGTCTTTATATATTTTCCTTTTTTTCCAAGTTTATGTCTTATTTTTTTTATATGACTATCTATTGTTCTAGAATCACCGTAATAGTCATAATTCCAAACATTATTTAAGATTTTATCTCTTGATAAAGCTATGTTTTCATTCTCTATTAAGTATACTAATAATTCGTATTCTCTAAGGCTTAATTCAATTGATTTTCCATCTACTTTTACACTTCTTCCTTCTTTATCAATTTCAATACCTGCATACTCTTTTATTTCATTTGTGTCTTTTGTTGTTCTTTTTAATATTGCTTCTACTCTAGCTACTAATATTTTAGGACTAAATGGTTTTGAAATATATTCATCAACACCTAATTCAAAGCCAAATAATTCGTCTTGTTCTTCTCCTCTTGCAGTTAGCATAATAATTGGAACTTTTGATTCTTGCCTTATTTGACGAAGTACTGACCAACCATCTAGTTTTGGCATCATAACATCTAGCAAAATTAATGTTATTTTGTTTTTATTTTCTTCAAATATTTCTAAAGCTTTTTCTCCATCTTCTGCCTCTAAAATGCTGTACCCTTTGGCTTTTAAAAAGTCTTTTATTAATTTTCTCATTCTTTGTTCATCATCAACTATTAGTATACAATTGTCTTGCATTTCTATCACCTCATTAATTTAGATATTTATATTATAAAGGCAATTTGTGTCTATTTTGTGAAAAATTGTTTATTTTTGAAACCTTTTATGGTATAATAATTTATGTAACCATATGGTATGTTTCAAAGGAGGTCCACATGATAGAAAAAATTTCTATCATCATCTTTCTATTATTAATGTCATCATCTATCATATTAGGATTGATAACATTTAGAAATGATGGTAAACCCAAAAAGGAACGGTTATTTGCTGTAATTTCTGCTATAACTTTTCTGTATTGGACCTGTTTTTTATTTTTTTGGATTTCAAAATTAATATTGTTTATAATTTCAATATTTTTTTGAATTCAAAAAACACACCACACATAGGGCATATAATGTTAAACATTATATGCCCTAATTTTTAATTTTTCATATAAACAGTTTTAGTGTCATAAGCTAGTTCAATATTTTCTTCTTGCAATATTTTCATAATTTTATAATTAATATCTTCTCTTTCAGATAAATAACTATTGTAATCTACTGAACCAGTATAACTACATATTAACACATTTAATCCATTGTCTGTAATGTTATCAAATTTTACGATAATAGAATCATCATAAATAGCTTCTCTTGATTGTAGCATATCTTCCACTTTGTTTTTAAAAGTTTCTAGCTTTTCTAATGGTGTATTTAATTCTATGCATAAATTGGTTCTATATCTTCTTTTCTCCATTTTACTCCAGTTAATAATTGATGCATTTGCAATAATTGAATTTGGAATATTTGCAATAGAATTTTCAAAAGTTCTTACTCTTGTACTTCTAAAAGTTATATCCTCTACTGTCCCTTCAAAATTATCCATTTGAATCCAGTCACCTACTACAAATGGCTTATCCAAAAATACTACTAAACCTCCAAATAGGTTTTTAGCTGTATCTTGTGCAGCAAGTGTTATAATAACTCCTCCTAGCCCTAATCCTGCTACTAAGCCATTTAAATTAATTCCTAATACTGATATTATAATAAAACCTGCTACAATATAAATTATAAACCTTATTACCTTTAACGCAAAATCAAACATTGAGTCTTCTACATTTGGATTTGTCTTTTCTTTCATTTTCTTATATAATGAAGATTTTGGTGTAAAGCTTGCTGCTAAACCTTTTGCAAATGCAATGGTTGTTATAATAATAAATGCTCTATATGCAATTATCATTACTTCATTTGATATGTCTAATGGCTTTTTCAAAAATACAATTGCTAAGTAAAATCCTAATATGATGAAAAATACTTTTAATGGACTATAAAAAGCACTTTGTTTTATTTTTTTAGCTTTATTATCTTTAATTTTAAACATTCTAATAATGATATATGAAAAACTACTGCTAAAAATTCTAAAAAATAATATAATTCCAATAGCAATTATTATATCTACAAATTGTATAGCCATTATTTCTTCAATAAAACCTATAATTTGGCTCATCTTCTTCCTCCAATATAATTTCGATATGTAAACAACGAATTTTAATTTATGAGGCGTGCGTTTACACAAAATTTTGAAAAAGAATAGCTATATTGCTAGGCAAAATCGTTTCAAAAGGCAAAGGAGCATACTTTTGTATGTGACTGGGTTTTGAAACGATTTTAACGACGCAAGATGGCTATTCTTTTTCAAAATTTAGCCCATGTAATCGCGCAACTTCTTACTCCTACTAGGATGTCTTAATTTTCTAAGTGCCTTTGCTTCTATTTGTCTAATCCTTTCACGAGTTACTTCAAACTCGCGACCTACTTCTTCTAGTGTTCTAGCTTTTCCATCTTCTAAACCAAATCTTAATTTTAAAACTTTTGCTTCTCTAGGTGTTAAAGTATTCATAACATCTTCTAATTGTTCTTTTAATAATGTATATGCTGCTGAATCATGTGGAGCTGGACTATCATCATCTTGAATAAAGTCTCCTAGATGACTATCATCTTCTTCACCTATTGGTGTTTCTAAAGATACTGGGTCTTGTGCTATTTTTTGAATTTCCATTAC
>CAOKGO010000022.1 GCA_948468045.1 uncultured Clostridium sp.
AAAGGTTTATAGGTAAACCCTTATTTAAAAACCTAAATATATTATACAAGGAGATATTATTATGCCAAAATTAAAAACAAATAGAGCTGCTAATAAAAGATATGGTTTAACAGCAACTCGGAAAAGTAAAAAGAACAAAATCAAACAGAAGACATTTATTAGCAAATAAAACAAGTAGACAAAAAAAATCAGGAAAAGTTCAAGATGCTTATGCAGACAAAACATGTGTAAAAACAATTAAAAAATTGTTACCATATGGTTAATTAAATATGGAGGGGGTAAAAAGGTTGAAAAGAATTACAATTTTAATTTTGTAAAAATTGATTTTATAGCAAAATTAATATTTTCGAATAGATTTGTACCTCAGAAAGGAATGTGATTAAAAATGGCAAGAGTAAAAACAGCAAGAACAACAAGAGCAAGACATAAAAAAATATTAAAACAAGCAAAAGGATATTATGGAGCAAAAAGCTACCGTTTTAGAAATGCAAACCAAGCAGTTATGAAATCTTTAGCTTATGCATATGTAGGAAGAAAAGACAAAAAAAGTAACTTTAGAAAATTATGGATAGCAAGAATAAATGCAGCAGCAAGAATGAATGGAACAACATATAGTAAAATGATAGCAGGTCTAAAAAAAGCAAATGTTACAATCAACAGAAAAATGTTAGCAGAAATTGCAGTAACAGATCCAAAAGCATTTACTGAAATTGCAGAAATAGCAAAAAAAGCATAATATATTAAAAAGAATAAAAGAGGTATTTATATGTTTTAACTTTTAAAACATATAAATACCTCTTTTATAGAAAACAAGTGAAACTTAAAAACAGATTATACAAAATTATTGTTTCTTCATTTTAGGTTTAGAGATTAAAGAAGCCAAATAACCAAAAAATACAGCAGCAGCAATTCCGCCAGCAGCAGCCTTAACGCCACCAGTAAAAGCACCGACTAAACCACTTTGCTTTGCTGCTTCAATTGCACCTTTAGCAAGATTATATCCAAATCCTGTAAGAGGAACAGTTGCTCCAGCTCCAGCAAAATCAACTAAATATTGGTAAATACCCAAACCACCAAGAATAGCACCTGCTGTTACAAAAATAACTAATATCTTAGCAGGAGTAAGCTTAGTTTTATCAATCAAAATTTGACCAATAATACATATAATTCCGCCAGTTACAAAACATTTTAATAAGACCATCCAATCAAAAACATTAGCCCAATTAACATTCATAAACTCTTCTCCTTTTCATAAAATTAATTTCAATCATTCAATCAAACTACTATATAATAGAAAAGTTTTCCGAACTTTCTATAATATAAATCATTTTTCCTATACATCACATCTGAAACTATCAAACTTCAATACTTATAGCATGAGCAATTCCAGGAATAGACTCTCCTTGTTGAGAACTTGTTGAATTCATCAAAGCACCAGTTGCAATCAGCAAGATTTTTTTCATTTTTCTTTCTTTCAATTGTTTAAACAAATAACCAGAAAAAACAGTTCCACAACAAGCACAACCACTACCGCCAGAATGAGTATCTTGAGCATTTTTATCAAAAATTAAAACTCCACAATCATTATAATTAGATTTAATATTATAGCCTTGTGACTTAGCAATATCAATTGCAATCTCTTTTCCAATATGACCTAAATCACCACTAATAATAGCATCATAATAACTAGGATTTCTGCTAGTATCTAAAAAATGTGTAATTAAGGTATCTGCAAATGCAGGTGCCATAGCAGCCCCCATATTATTTGCATCTTTAATGCCCATATCTACAATTTTACCAGGTGTAATATGTGTAATATAAGGCCCCTCACCACTTTTAGTTAAAATTGCGGCACCTGAGCCAGTAACAGTCCATTGGCTAGTAGGTGGTCTTTGATTTCCTAATTCTAGAGGGAATCTAAATTGTTTTTCAGCACTACAAAAATGACTAGAAGTAGCACATAACACATTATCAGCAAAACTTTCTATTGCCATAGACCCCAAACACATAGATTCAACAAAAGTAGAACAAGCTCCAAAAACTCCAAAAAATGGGATAGACAATTCCCTTAAACCAAAACTAGAAGAAATACATTGATTTAATAAATCTCCTGCAAACATACAATCAATATTACTTGCGGGAACACCAGATTTAGAAATAACAGTATTTACAGTCTCTTTTATAATTTTACTTTCAGCCTTTTCCCAAGTTTTTTCTCCCCAAAATTCATCATCTAAAGTTTGATCAAAATATTTAGCCAAAGGACCCTGAGCTTCTTTAGGTCCAACAATAGATGCACATTCTAAAATTGTAGGTGGGGTATTAAATTTTATAGTTTGTTTTCCTAACTTTTCCAAAAAAATCATCTCCTTAAAATGAGACAGTAGGGACAGGTCTAACTGTCTCAAAATTTGTATTCTGATTAAAATGAGACAATCAAGACCTGTCCCTACTGTCTCATCAAACTAGAGTCATACTTTGAGTATTAAAAATTAAAAATATAATTCCTACCAAAATAGAAGCAGATATACCAAAAACTAAAACAGGACCTGCAACAGTAAACATCTTACCGCCAACACCCATAACATATCCTTCAGACTTATATTCCATAGCAGGAGATACAATAGAATTTGCAAACCCTGTAATAGGAATTAAAGAACCAGCTCCTGCAAATTTTCCTATTTTATTGAACAAATTAAGTCCTGTTAAAAATGCAGAAATACCAATCAACAAAATGGAAACAATTGTACCACAAGTTTGAGTATCAAAACCTCTTTCTTTACATATATTAAGTATAACTTGACCAATTGTACAAATAAGTCCACCAACCCAAAAAGCATTAAAACAATTTTTAAGTAAAGGAGAATTTGGCGACTTTTTATCAACATAATCTTGATAAGTTTGTTTTGTCTCTAACGGATCCATAATAACCTCCTAATTTTTGTTTCTATTCAAATCAAGCGAAAAACTTAAGTCTAAATCAACAAAATATTCAATAATTTTATCACCATCAATAGTTGCCCTTTGTTCTAAAATTTTAACTTCAGACAAATAATCAATCGTCTTAGATGCCTCAGCAACAGCCTTTACAATTGCATCTTTCCAAGACACACTTGAATTTCCTGTCACAAATAAATGCTTCTTTATATCCATAATTTAACCTCCTAAAACTACATTATTAGATAATCCACACAGTCATTTCTTTAATTATAACTAGCTTTTCCTAAAATTTGAAAAAATATACAAAACAACTAGAAAAAAATTAAAAAAAATTATATAATTCAAAAAGAAATTTTTAAGAACCTGTCCCAAAGTTGCCTAAAATGGTTAGTCAGTGCTTGGACTACTCGGTGCCTGTCCCAAAGTTGCCCAAAAGGGCTATTCAGTGCCTGTCCCAATTATGCCCAAAAGGAGAGAATTATAGTATGATTATGATTGATAAGATTAGAGAGATTGCATTAAAAACTTTATATGAAATTGATAAAGAGGGTGCTTATTCTAATATTGCACTAGATGAGAGCTTAAATAAAGCAAGGAAAGAAAATGAAATAAAACCAAAAGATAGTGGTTTTATTTCAGAGCTTGTGTATGGTACAATTTCATGGAAATTAACTTTAGATGAAGTAATTAAAAAATATTCAAAAATAAAAGTAAAAAAGATTTCACCTTGGATTTTAAATATTTTAAGAATGAGTATTTACCAAATTATATTTTTAGATAGAGTTCCAAAGTCAGCAGCAGTTAATGAGGGAGTTAATTTAGCTAAAAGATATGGGCATAGAGCTAGCAGTAACTTTGTTAATGCAATTTTAAGGCAAGTTGATAAAAAGGATTATGAGGAGTTTTTTTCTATAAAAAATGAAATAGAAAGAATTTCTAAAACAAATTCGATGCCACAATGGATTGTTGAAACATTACTAGAACAGACTAATAGTATATATGAAACTGAAAAAATCTGTAAAGCTTCTAATTTAAGACCAAAATTGTATATTAGAGTAAACACATTAAAAACAGATGCTCAAAGCCTAAAACAAGAACTAGAAAATGAAAATGTACAAGTAACACAAGGAGAATTAGAAAATTTTTTAATATTAGAAAATGCAAGAAATATAGAAAGAATCAAAGCATTTCAAGATGGTAAATTTACTGTTCAAGATGAAGTTGCAGGTTATATAGCAAAATTTCTAAATCCTAAGCCAAAAGAAAAGGTATTAGATTGTTGCAGCAGTCCAGGAGGAAAAACCACTGCAATGGCAGAATTAATGGGGAATGAAGGAGAAATAATAGCTTGGGATTTATATGATCATAGAGTAAAATTAGTTGAAAAATCGGCAAAAAGATTAGGAATTAAAATAATCATAACAGAAAAAAAAGATGCATCTATATATGAAGAAAAATATCAAGAATATTTTGACAAAATCTTGCTAGATGTTCCGTGCCTTGGAATTGGAGTATTAAAAAGAAAGCCAGATATCAAATGGCAAAGAAAAAAAGAAGATATTGAGGAAATAGTTAAAATACAAAAACAAATTTTAGAAACAGCCTCTAAATATTTAAAAATAGGAGGAGAATTAGTATATTCTACATGTAGTATTTTAAAGGAAGAAAATGAGGAAGTTTTAGAAAAATTTTTAAACAAAAATTCTAATTTTGAACAAGTAGGTGATTTTATACAAGTATATCAAAATGAAAAAACAGATGGATTTTTTATGTCAAAATTAAAAAAAACAAAAAAGTATAATACTAACCAATGAAATACCAAAAATTTACTGCACAAACAATAGTATTACAGAAAGATTACAATTTCATTACAAGTGTATTAAAAATATTGACTTTTTGGCAAATAAAGATAAAATATAAATATATTTGAAATAATGTGTAAAATCTTCAAGTATGGATTATGAAAATTTGTAAAAAATAAAAATATATCAATTAAAGAAAAAGGAGAAGAAAATGGCAAGTTCAAGTTGCTTAGGGCTATATATTGAAGAACATATAATTAAATATGCTAAAGTATCAAAAGAACACGACACAATAAAAGTAAACGCATTTGGAATCATGTTTTATGACAAAATTGGTGAAGCAATTGAACAAGTAATACAAGAAACATACAGCCAAAAAACTCCAATTAGCATAAATCTTTCAGAAGAAATGTACAATTACTTTGACATGTTTGCATTGCTTACAAAAAATGATTTACAAAAAGCAATAAAAACTGAATTTGAGTCATACTGTTCAGAAAAAGGATATAATCCAAATGTATTTGAAAGTAGATATGCAGTAGTAGAAGATGAAGATGATAAAGAAAAAATAAGAGTTATCCATGTAGCAGATAATAAAATTGAGCTAAACAAGCAAATACAACAAATAGAAGGATATAAATTATCAAATATATCTCCTATTTCAATGGCGATTCCTAATTTAATTGATATAGAAAAAAATGATAATTATCTTATAGTAAATATAGAAGATAGTACAGTTGTAACAACAGTTTTAGGGAACAAGATTTATCATATTGACAAAATGGAAGAAGGAAGTAAAGATTTTCTAACAAAAATAAATCTAAAAGAAAATTCATATCTAAATTCTTATGAAATTTGTAAAAATACAACTATATACACATCAGAGGGAAGAGAGCTACAAGATAGACAATCTGCTTATTTAGAAGAAATTATGCCAACACTTCATTCAATAGTAGGAAAAGTAAAAAGCATAATAAATGATAATGTAGATAAAATCAAAAAAGTATATTTAACAGGTACAGCAAGTTTAATTAATAATATTGATTTATATTTTCAAGAATATTTAGGTAATGTAGATTGTGAAATTTTAAGACCATATTTTATAGAAACAACAAGAGATATAAGCATAAAAGACTATATTGAAGTGAATTCTGCTATTTCTTTAGCAATGATGGGAGTAGGAGAAGGAATTTCAGGTATGAACTTCAAAAATCAAACTTTTGGAGATAAAATTCCAGATTGGTTAAAAGTAGAAATAACTTCAGAAAAAAAAGGAAAAAAAGACAAAAAAGTACAAAGTGGAATGTTTATTTGGGACTTAGGACAACCAATGGATAAAACAGAGCTAGGACTTGTTAGAATTATATCAGCACTAATTTTATTAGTAATTATCTATACTGCATTTTCAATATTAATATCTACTCAAATGACAAGTAAAACAGAACAAGTAGATGAAACAATAAAATTCACAAAAACGCAAATAAATTCAGCAAATTCAGATGACAAACAAATACAAGACAAAATAAGCCAATACACATCATTAATACAAAGTTTAGAAAAGATGAATACAACTGAGGGAAACACAATGAAAAACTCTATTCCAAATTTATTAAATCAAATAATGTCAATTGTACCAGAAAATGTACAAATAACATCTATTGAAAATAAAACAGATAGACATGTGGTAATAACTGCACAGTCAGATAAATATGAGCAATTAGGTTTCCTAACTGCAAAAATAAAAGCAGAAGAAATTTTAAGAAATACAATATCAACATCTGGGCAAAAAGACAATAAGGTTGTTACGATAAAAATAGAAGGAGAATTACCATGAAAAAATTGTTGATGTTAATTCTAATAGTATTACTAGTAGCTTTAGGTGGATTCATAGTTATTCGAGGATTTGAATTGGGAAGTATAGAAGTCCTTAGTTATATAGGAATACAGGACAAAAGCAATGCCCTAGATGAAAAAATTCAAGAAGCTAGTAAATTAATTGGAAAAGATTATAAGCAAGCAGTAAATACAGTAGAAACAGATGCTAAGCAATTACAACAAAAAAAGCAAAATTATGAAGAGAAATTTGTTGTTGATACAGATGGTACAATAGATGAAACAAATTTAATAGATAAATATGGGAAATATAAAATAGAAACATTATGGGTAAAACTAGGAAACCATGCTACAAAAGAGGGAGCTACCATGAAAATGGAAGTTAGAGGTGGAACACCAATAGGAATCATACAAAATAGCAATAATAAAGCTCCAGCTAAATTCTATGATTTGAATTTTACAGTATCAGGTGACTATATTTCAATTTTAGAATTTATATCAGATATTGAAAATGACAGTGAATTAGGATTTAAAATAGAAGAATTTAAAATGTTACCATCTTCAGAAAACAATGGAATATTACAAGCAAATTTTATATGTAGAGATATTGCAATTGAAGACATATCACAAATTAGCAGTGGATCTAGTATACAAACAGACAAAACAACAACACAAACAAATACTACTAATAACACAACAAATACAACTACAAATACAACTACAAATGCGACAACAAATACAGTGACAAATACAAATACTAATATAAATGCAACATCAAGTACAACAAATATCAATGCCCAATAAAAAATTAAGGAGTGTAAAATGTCAAAAAATTTTATTAAAGAAATAATTATTATATTATTATTATGTTTGGCAATAATATTATTACTAGGAATATTACTATATGAATATGTTCCAATGAATAAAACATTACCAAATACAGAAGCTTATACTACACCTAGTAATGTAAAATCTGAATTAAAAGAAGAAGATGCAAATGGAGATTTAATACAAACTTATGAAATTAACAGTAGTGATTTAGATGACTATAAAAGAATACAAAATTATAAACCAGGAAAAGCAGATCCATTTTCTTCTTATGAATCTAGTGAAAATGGAAATGGAAATGCAGGAACAAATACAACAATAAACAATTCAGCAGGAAATAATAGTAATAATACAACAGTAATTGGGTCAAATGGACAAATAGATAATAACACATCAACCATAGGAAACACATCATCAAATACAACAACTAATAATAACTCACAAACTAATGATAATGTAATAACAAATGATAATTCAACATCTTCAGGAGGACATTTTTATAAAGATAGAGAAACAAAATAAAATTTAGTTTTTAACATTATATGGATTTATTCATATAAGTAAAATATATTTTTAAATAATCAAAAGAAAAGGAGGGAAAGAAAATGATGAAAGAACAAAAAGGTATTACTTTAATTGCTTTAGTTATCACAATCATCGTATTATTAATCTTAGCTGGGGTGTCTATTGCAATGCTTACAGGTCAAAATGGTATATTAACAAAAGCAGGAGAAGCTACAACAAAAACTTCAAGTGCAGAAGCAGAAGAAGCAGTAAAATTAGGACTAGCAACAATTTTAGCTAATAAATATGATCCAACATATGAAGGTACTTTAAAGACAGTAACAGGAGCTAATATTGTAACAGCTATCACAAATGATAATTCTTCAGCTGTTGTTTCAACAAAAGAAGGAACTAAATCTGTAACAACTGATGGCGAAACTACAACTATAACTTATATTGAAGTAAGTTATAAAACAGATTCTAAAAAGAAAGATACAGAATTTGTATATGTAGATGCAAATGCAGGAAAAATAGTAGAAAAACCTGCTGATGTTACATTTGCAGAATAATTTAAAGTAAGATAAGATAATAAAATAACTTTCAAGCCATACGCACACTACGTGTGTATGGCTAAATTTAAAAAAATAAAAGGAAGATAAAATGAACATATTTTTTTACTTAATCATATTCATTATAGGTACACTATTTGGTAGTTTTTATACATTAGCAGTTTATAGAATCCCAAAAAGACAAGACATAGTACATACCCATTCATATTGCCCTAATTGTAATCATAAATTAGGTTTTTTAGACTTAATACCTATAATTAGTTATATATTTTTGGGTGGAAAATGTAGATATTGCAAAGAAAAAATAAGAATAAGATATTTAATTTTAGAAATATTATCAGGAACATTATTTTTAGCATTAGCTTATGTAATGAAATTTAATTTTGAATCATTAACAACTATAAAAATCATACAATATAGCTTTATGGTACTATATTTAACATTTTTAGTACTTATATGTGGGATTGACAAAGAAAACAGAAAAATGGATAAATTAGTATCTATTTATGGAATTGTAATATCTATTGTGTATATGATATATCTATGCATAGTAGAACAAGCTAATATATATAGATATGGCATATATTTAGTTATATACATAATTGTTTTAATATTAGATACAATTACATTAAAAAGATATGCAAAAAACAGTTATGTAACAGGAATTTTACTCATGATAATTACAATGGCAATATTTACCGATGAATATATCGTAGCAAATGTCATTATATTTACACTTTTAGCAATTTTCTTTTATATGTTTTTATATAAACTAAAAGAAAGAAAAAATAGAAATAAAAAAACGGACAAGCAAATTGCAGACAAACTAAGTATTGGTTTTTTCTTGGGAAGTTGCAATATTATCATAACATTTTTGATATTATTGTTAATTAACCATTAAGGAGGAATAAGCAAAAGTGAATATAAAAAGCGAAAAAGGTTATACAGGAATAGATATAGCCATATCAGTTATCGTAATTTTCATATTTATATCATTAATTTCCATGTTATCATACAACTTTAATAGTACATCTATGGAAATTGAATATAAAGCAAAAGCATTAGACTTAGCAATAACTGAAATTGAGACAATGAAGACAAAAACTTGGCAAGACATAACAACAGAAGAAACAAATTATAGAGAAACAACGCAAATCCAAGAGGGTTATTATAGAACAATAATAGTAGAAGATTACAATGATATAGACAGCAGTAAAATAGCACAAATACTAAAAAAAATAACAGTTAGAATAGAATATAAATTCAAAAAAACAATCAAAAAAGTAGAACTTTCTACATTAATAGTGAGGGAGAAATAAAATGAAATCTCAAAAAGGTATCACATTAACTTCATTAACTGTTTATATAATTGTTATGACAATAGTAATTGGTACAGTATCTTCAATTAGTAGTTATTTTTATACAGACATAAAAAAAAGTACCAACACATTAGAACCATTAGTACAATATACAAAACTAAATAGTTTTTTTACAGAAGAAATAAATAAGTCAAATATAAAAGTACTAGAATGTAAGACGAATTATATAGACAATGATCAAACTAAAGGAATAAAAAACAGTTATATAGTATTTGACAATGGAGTACAGTATACATTTTTAGCTGAAAATAAAGGAATTTATAGAAACCAAGTAAAAATAGCATATCAAATAGAAAGTTGTAGCTTTACACAAAGTATGGAAAATTCTAAAACAAAAATAACAATAAATGTACAAGCCGAAAAAAATAACTTTAATAAAACACAAAGTTATACAATTTAAAATTAGTAAATTTATGTAATTTCAATAAATTCAACAAGAACAATATAAAATATAGTATAATAAAAAGGATGATTTAATTTTTACCTAAAAATTAAAACGACACAAAAGAAAGGAGTATTTTAAATGGAGACAAAAAAAAGACAACCAATTGGAGTTGAACTAGTAAAAAGAGGAATTGTAACACAAAAAGATATTGAAACTGCCTTACAATATCAAAGAGAACATCCAGACAAAAAATTAGGAGATATTTTATATAGATTAAATTTATGTGAGCCCAATAAATTAATAGAACAAATAGGAGATATAATAGGCGAAAAAGGTATTTTATTAACAGGGGAAAGAATTAAAGTAAGACTAACAGATTACTTTTCTTTAGATGTTGCACAAAAAAATAAAGTAGTTCCATTTGAAGTAATTTCAGGTAAAATAAAAGTATGTTTTGCAAATACTGTAAATTCTAAAAATATGAATACAATTAAACTATTATTACTAAACAAAGGTTTAGTTATGGATAGTTACATTACTTTTGAAGATGATATAGATAGAATACTAAAATCTATGGAAGGAGAAGTAACAACAGATTTTAATGTATCCACAGATAGTAATGATACAATAATCCGGATTAGTAGATAGTATTATAAAAACAGGAATTACAAGAAGAGCAAGTGACATACACATTGAGCCAATGGCAGAAGAAATTAGAGTAAGATATAGAATAGATGGAGAATTATTTAATGCAGCAAAAATAAAAAAAGAAAAACAATCACAAATAATAGGAAGACTAAAAGCCATTTCTAATATGCATCAAGAAAAGCAAGAAGCACAAGACCGGAAGAATCTTAACATATGAAGATTATAATATACGTGTATCATCTCAACCAAATGTATATGGAGAAAAATTTGTACTAAGATTACTAAAGAAAAATAGTAATATAAAAGATATTTTTGAACTAGGATTTCCAGGGACAGAAGAAGACTTAAAAAGAAGTATAAACAAAAAGAATAGTATTACTATAATTGCAGCACCAACAGGAGAGGGAAAAACAACAACATTGTATAGTATAATGGATTACTTAAATAGTCCAGAAATAAATATTACAACAATTGAAGACCCAGTAGAAATAAGAATAAAAGGGTTAAATCAAATTGAAATAGATGCAAAATCATCTTTTTCAAGTTCTCTTAGAACTGTTTTAAGACAAGACCCAGACATAATACTAGTAGGAGAAATAAGAGATACAGAAACAGGAGAAATTGCAATCCAAGCAGGTCAAACAGGACATTATGTATTATCTACAATTCATACAATAGACAGTGTAGAAGTTATTACTAGATTAAGAAAAATGGGCCTTTCAGACTATGACATTTCAAGTACTTTAGCAACAGCAATCTCACAAAGGCTGGTAAGAAAACTTTGCCCAAAATGTAAAAAAGAAAGAAAATTCAATACAGAAGAGAAAAATATAATTACTTCAATTGGTGATAAATATAATATTAAATTTGATTTAAGTGGAAAAACCTATGATGCACCAGGATGTAAATATTGTAATCACACAGGATATTATGACAGAATAGGAGTATTTGAAGTTTTAAATATAACAGATGAAGTTAAAGAAGCCATAATGGCAGGGAAATCAAGCCTAGAAATTAGAAAAATAGGATTAGAACAATCTTATAAACCACTAATAGTTGATGGTCTTAACAAAGTAGTAAATGGTTATACAACATTGGAAGAACTAAATAAAAAACTATTAATTTTCTAAGGTAACAAAGGAGGAAATTATGAATCTAGATAAAATATTAGATGAAGCAATAAAGCAAGATGCATCTGACGTACACTTAGTATGTGAAAATAAGCCAATGCTTAGAGTAGCAAGAACATTAATACCAGTACCAAATAGTAAAATATTAACAGCAGATGATATGTCTGAATTTTATGATTATTTAGTAAAAGGAAATGTCGAAAAAGATGAAGTATTTAATACAACAAGAAAGTTAGATATGTCTTATGAATATAAAGACATACGTTTAAGAGTTAATATATCTCTATCAGATGATGTACCTTTATGTACTTTAAGATTGATAAAAAACGAATTACCAGAATATGAATCACTAGGAGTTCCAGACATTGTTAGAAGAATGACATACCAACCACAAGGACTAATATTAGTTACAGGTAAAACAAACTCTGGTAAAAGTACAACATTAAATGCTTTAATTAATCACATTAATGAAAATCAAAATAAGAAAATTCTAACACTAGAAAACCCAGTAGAATATAAACATCATTCAAAAAAATCATTAATAGTACAAAAAGAAATAGGGAAAGGAAGAGACAGTTTAACATTTAGTGATGGTGTTAAAAACTCTTTAAGAGAAGACTGTGATATCCTAGTAATAGGAGAGATTCGTGATAAAACAACAATGGAAGCAGCTATAGAAATGGCCGAATCTGGGCATTTGGTAGTTGGAACATTGCATACTAAATCTTGTGCTGAAACAATAGACAGAATGATAAACTTCTATGAAGTAAGAGACCAAGCAAGTGTTAAATATTTATTATCAGCTTTATTAAAACTAGTTGTATCACAAAGATTATTACCAGGAACAGATGGAAAACTAGTATTAGTACCAGAAGTTATGGTAGTAGATAATATAGTAGCAGGAATCATTCGTAAAGAAAAATTAAGTGTATCAGAAATAGAAGATGCTATACAAAGTAACTTAGAAAAAGGAAGTATAGGTTTAATAAATTCTTTAGCAGAGCTTTTTGTAAAAGATAAAATAACATTAGAACAAGCAAAAGCTCAAATTGAAGAAAAGAATTTAGAAATTTTAAATAGAACAATTATGCAATTAAAAATAAAACGTGACAAATAAAGGAGGACAAGTTTATGCCTGTCTATATGTATAGAGCTGTAACAAAAACAGGAGTTGTCGTAAAAAATAAGGTTGAATCAAGTAGTAGACAAAATCTAATTAAATCATTAAAAAACGGAAACCTTATGCCGATTTCAATTGAACAAGTATCTTATCGTTCCAATAAAACTCAAAGAAAGCAAAAGAAAAACGTTACAGATATACAAGAAATTTTGAAAAATGTAAATACTACCCAATTAGGGAATAAAAATAAAACATTATCAACTAAAGAAAAAGTCAATTTATATTTTGCAAAAAGTGAGCCAATAACACAAAGAGACCTAGTAGTATTTACACAAAACTTTTATTTATTAAAAAAAGCAAACTTCAACAATATACATGCCTTAGATACAATAATTCAAAGTACAGAAAACCTATCTTTTAGAGGGGTTTTAGAAGACATATTGGCAGGTGTAGAAGCTGGAGAAAACATGTATACAACAATGGAATACTATACAAATGTATTTCCATATATATATGTAAACATGATAAAAGTAGGAGAATTGTCAGGTTCACTAACAAACTCATTACAACAAGCAGTAAAATATTTGGATGAGACAGAAGCATTAAACAAAAAACTTAAATCAATATTAATTCCAAATATTGTACAATTTGCATTATTATTAGTAATGTTAGTAGTAGGAACATTAGTAGCAATACCAGCAATTCAAGGAGTATTTGACGAATTAGGAACAGATGAAGAATTACCAGCAGTTACATTATGGTTTGCAGATTTTATAGATGCTTGTATACAGTATTGGTATATTCCAACATTTATAATATTAGCAATTGTAGCAGCAATAATATCTTATATACGTACACCAAAAGGTAAATACAATTTCCATTACTTTAAATATAAGATGCCAATATTTGGTGAATTAATATTTGCTCTAGACTTTTCTAGATTCTTAAAAGCTATGTTATTAAATATGAAAAATGGAATGAGAATACAAGATTCAATAGAAGTAAGTAAAAACGTAATAAAAAACTTAGTTATGCTATCAATAATAGAAACATCAATAAACAATATTTTAACAGGTTCATCATGGATAGAACCATTTGAAAAATCAGGTTTAGCAAAACCAATGATTACAGAAATGCTAAAAATTGGTATGCAAACAGACCTAACAGAAATGATGCAAAAGCTAGTAGAATATATGGAAATAGACATAGATAACATAATGCAAAAAATAATGAAAGCATTACCACAGTTAGTCTATGCAATAGTAGGAGCAGTACTAATATTCTTTGTATTAGTTGTCCTAGTACCATGTATTCAGGTATATATGGGTAACTTCTTATTCTCAGCTTATGATGTATAATGTCGTATTGGGGACGTTTCTTTTGCGACATTATTATGTAAAGGTGCAATTGGGGACGTTTCCCATTGTACCTTTTTTGTTGTATAGAAAAAATATATTCTACACAAATTTGCTAAAGCAAATTTGGCAGACGAACAAAGATGGAGCATGTAAATAATCTAAAAGGTCAAAAATTTTAATCATGCCATTTTTGTTCTTGCAAACAAGGAGGTATTTATGAAAATTGGAATTGATTTAGGCGGAAGCCATATTGCTATTGGCGTAGTAGATAATGATGGAAGAATTGTTGAAAAAATTGAAAAAAGACTTACAGGTAAAGAAAAGAAAAATCTTACAAAATCAATAGTAGATTATATTATTGAAAATGTGAAGCAATTTAAAGATAAATATAAAATTACTAAAATGGGTATGGCAATTCCAGGAAGAGCAAAAGAAGGAGTAATATTATCTTCTGGAAATCTAGGGATTGAAAATTATCCTATTGTTGAAAAATTACAAGAACTAGAATTGCCAATACAAATAAGAAATGATGCTAAAAGTGCGGCTTTAGCGGAAAAGTCTTATGGATGTTTAAAAGGTTATAACCAAAGTATATTTTTAACATTAGGAACAGGGATTGGTGGAGCAGCTTTTGTTGATAATAAATTGCTAATAGGCTCAAATAATGCAGGATGTGAATTCGGACATATGGTAATTAAAGAAAATGGAATACCTTGTCATTGTGGTAGAAATGGCTGTTTTGAAAGATATGCTTCAATGAAAGTATTTAAAAATAATTTACGAAAAGCTTTAAAAGTAGATGAAACCACAAGAGGTCAAGAACTATTCGAGATTATTAGAAAAAATAAACCAGAAAATAAAAACTATCAAATAGTAGAAGAGGTAGTTTCTGAATTTATTGAAGATTTAAGCACAGGAATTTTAAATTTAATCAGAATTTTTGAACCAGAAATAGTAGGAATTGGAGGTAGTTTTGTTTATTTTGAAGAAGTATTACTACCTAGACTAAGAGAAAAAATAAATAGGGAAGATATAAAAATACAAACAGCAATTTTAGGAAATGATGCAGGAATAATTGGAGCAGTTTTGTAAAATATTTACATAATTGTGAAATATTAATATAATTAATTAATCAAATAAAAAGGAATGAAAAATATGAAAAAAACTATAAAGGTTAGTAATGGTATAACATTAATTGCACTAATAGTTACAATAATTGTATTATTAATATTAGCAGGAATAAGTATTGCAACTTTAACAGGGCCAAATGGAGTGTTAGAAAAAGCAAATAAAGCAAAAGAAGAAATGAAAAAAGCACAATATTTAGAGGAGTTGCGAGTAATTGGTTTAGGATTACAACCAGATAGAACAATGGAAAATTGGGACAATCAAACATATATGAATAAATATCAAGACGAAATACAAAGAGATGATATGTTTTTAGATGCAAAAGAAATAAAACAATTGCCAAACACTGAAGAAATAACAATACAGGTAATAACTGTTGAGGGGTGGGTCTATTGGATAACAGAAGAAAAAGTAGAATATAAAGGAACAGAGGATGAGCAACATCCAATTGAACCTGAAGAACCAGTAATTAAACCAACAGGAATATATGCGGCATTAGTAGGAAATACCTTAAAATTTTACACTACTCAAGAAGCAGCAGAAGCTTCTGGTGGAAAAACTTATGAGAATGTGAAAGGAAAAATATTTACACGTGATAATACTGATAATGTAGAAAAACCTAATACACCTTGGTTTGCAGATGCAGATAATATAACAGCAGTAGAATTTGTAGATGAGGTAGCACCAGAATATTTAGGATATTATTTTAGTGATTTAAAATCATTAGAAACTGTAAATATGGAAAAAGTAAAAACAATAAATGTAACTAATATGTATGGAATGTTTTTAAATTGTGAAAAATTAAGAGAAATAAATACAAAGGGATTTGATACAAGAAATGTAGAAAACATGGGGTGGATGTTTTTAAATTGTAAAAGTTTAACAAGTTTAGATGTAACAATGTTTGATACCAAAAAAGTTACAAATATGGAGGTAATGTTTAATGGTTGTAGTAGTTTAACTCAATTAGATGTATCAAGTTTTGATACATCTAATGCAACAACAATGAGATCAATGTTTGCAAATTGTACAGGATTAAGTGAAATAAATTTATCAAACTTTAACACAAGTAATGTAACTAATATGGCGAGTATGTTTTATGGATGTAGTAATCTAAAAAAATTAGATTTATCAACTTTTGATACAACTAAAGTAACAAAAATGGATTCAATGTTTAATCTTGCTAATAGTTTAACTCAATTAGATGTATCAAGTTTTAATACATCTAATGTAACTACAATGTATTCAATGTTTGCTAATATTAATGCAATACAAACACTTGATTTATCAAGTTTTGATACAAAGAAAGTAACTACCATGGCAAGAATGTTTGAATATTGTAAAAATTTAAAGACAATTTATGTAGGAAAAAATTGGGTAGTAGCACTAGAAGATACAAAAATGTATAATGCTTGTACTGCAACAGTAATAGAAAAATAGAATTACAATTCACAAGAATATTTTTTAACTAAATTTCACATAAACCCTTGAAATTATTGTTAAAATGTGGTAGAATAACAAACGTATTAATCACACAAAGAGAGTTTAAAGGGAAGTGCCTTAAAAAATAGGTCCTAAAAAACGTAGAAACTTTGTGGAAGAATAACAAAAAGGGAGGAATTAAAAATGGCAGTAGTTGCAATGAAACAATTACTTGAAGCAGGTGTTCACTTTGGACATCAAACAAGAAGATGGGATCCAAAAATGGCTGAATACATATTCCAAGCTAGAAATGGAATTCACATCATCGACTTACAAAAAACATCAAAAAAATTAGATGAAGCATACAGCTTTATCAAAGAACAAGCAGAAGAAGGAAAAACAATTTTATTTGTAGGAACAAAAAAACAAGCACAAGACTGTATGAAAGATGCAGCATTAAAATGTGGAATGTACTATGTTGACCAAAGATGGTTAGGAGGAATGCTAACAAACTTTGGAACAATCCGTACAAGAGTACAAAGACTAAAAGACTTAGAAACAATGCAAGAAGATGGAACCTTTGAAATATTACCAAAAAAAGAAGTAATATTATTAAAAAAAGAAATGGAAAAACTAGAAAGAAACCTTGGTGGAATCAAAGATATGGAAAAATTACCAGGTGTTATATTCTTAGTAGACCCTAAAAAAGAAAGAATAGCAATATTAGAAGCTAAAAAATTAGGAATACCATTAGTAGGTTTAGTAGATACCAACTGTAATCCAGAAGAATTAGATTATCCAATACCAGGAAATGATGATGCTATAAGAGCAGTAAAATTAATAGCTGATGTTATAGCAAATGCTGTTATTGAAGGAAAACAAGGAGAAAGTTTTGAACTAGAAATGGGAGAAGAACAATCAATAGGAACAGAAGAACCTGCTAGTATGGAAGAGGTAGTAGAAGCTGCATCACAAACAGAAGAAGCAGAAGCTTAAAAAACATAGTAGGGCTTTAAGCTCTACTTATTTGTTATATTATAGGAAAGTTTTCCAAACTTCCTATAATATAAAGCGTTACACAGAAAATTGCAAAGCAATTTTCGCGGGCGAACAAAGACGTGGCATGAAAAGTTATCTAAAGGTCATAAAATTTTAATTATGCTCTTTTCTTAGTTATTATAATAAAAATTTTAAAAGGGAGGAATAAAAAAATGGTTACAGCAAGTTTAGTAAAAGATTTAAGAGAAAAAACAGGTGCAGGAATGATGGACTGCAAAAAAGTTTTAACAGAAACAGATGGAGACATGGAAAAAGCAATTGAATTGCTACGTGAAAGAGGAATTGCAAAAGCTGCTAAAAAATCTGGAAGAGTAGCAGCAGAAGGTCTAGTAGAAGCTTATGTTTCAGAAGACGGAAAAATAGGAGCAGTTGTAGAAGTCAATTCAGAAACAGACTTTGTAGGTAAAAACGAAGAATTCAAAAACTTTGTTATGAATGTAGCAAAACAAATTGTAGAAAAAAATCCAGCAGATGTTGAAGCATTATTAGCACAAGAATCAATTGAAGTAGCAGGAAAAACAGTACAAGAAGTATTAGTTGACAAAATAGCAACAATTGGTGAAAACATGAACATCAGAAGATTTGCAAGATTTGAATCAGAGGCATTAGTAGAAAAATACATTCATGGAGACGGAAAAATTGCAGTTTTAGTAAACATGAAAAAAGGAAACAAAGAAGTTGCAAAAGACATCTGTATGCAAATTGCAGCTGCAAGACCTGAATATGTAAGAAAAGAAGAAGTGCCACAAGAAAGAGTTGACAAAGAAATGGAAATACTAAAAGCACAAACTATGAATGAAGGAAAACCAGAAGCAATAGCAGAAAAAATAGTACAAGGAAGAATTGGAAAATTCTATGAAGAAATCTGTTTAATAGACCAAGCATTTGTAAAAGAACCAAGCAAAAAAGTTAGCCAACTATTAAGTGAAAAAGATAGTGAAGTAGTAGAATTTGCAAGATTTGAAAAAGGTGAAGGAATCGAGAAAAAAGAAGAAAACTTCGCAGAAGAAGTAATGAACCAATTAAAATAAAAAAGATAGGATTTGGGGACGGCCCCCAAATCCTATTTTTGTTGTATAGGAAAATTTTTGATTTTCTTATACAACAAAAATATATTATATTATAGGAAAGTTCTCCCGACTTCCTATAATATAAAGCGTTCCACGCAAAAATTGCTTTGCAATTTTCGCGAGCGAACAAAGACGTGGCATGAAAAGTTATCTAAAAGGTCATAAAATTTTAATCATGCCACTTTTGTTCTACACAAATTTGCTAAAGCAAATTTGGCAGGCAAACAAAGATGAGGTATGAAAAGTAATCAAAAGGTTACAATTTTTAATTATGCTTCTTTTTTTCTAAAAGTATTAGATGATATATAAATATAAAACTGTCACTGTAAACATTATTTAGTAAAATTAAAAAAATATTAAAAAACTACTGTATTTTTTTCCAATTTATGATAAAATAGCAATGGCAAAAATAAATATAAAATAAGGAGAGTGGGAAGCTTGAGCGAAACAAAGTATAGAAGAGTACTATTAAAGCTAAGTGGAGAAGTTTTAGCAGGAGAACAAAAGACAGGAGTTAATGTAGAAACAGTCGGAAAAATATGTGACAAAATAAAAGAAATAGTAGATATGGGAGTACAGGTAGCAATAGTAGTAGGGGGAGGAAACTTTTGGAGAGGAAGACAAGGACATCAAATGGAAAGAACAACAGCAGACTACATGGGAGTACTTGCAACAGTTATGAATGGTCTAGCTCTACAAGATGCACTTGAAATGAGAGGAATTTACTCAAGAGTACAAACTGCAATTGAAATAAAAGAAATAGCTGAACCTTTTATAGTGAGAAAAGCAGAGAAACACTTAAATAAAGGAAGAGTAGTTATATTTGCTGGTGGAACTGGACATCCATATTTTACAACAGATACAGCAGCAGTTTTAAGGGCAATTGAAATTAAGGCAGATGTTATATTGCTTGGGAAATCTATTGATGCAGTATATTCAGCAGACCCTAAATTAGACCCAACAGCTACAAAATATGAACAGGTTTCTTATATGGAGGTATTAGAAAAAGACCTAAAGGTAATGGATTCTACTGCAACTGCAATGTGTAGGGATAATGATGTGCCATTATTGGTGTTTGGAATTGCAGACCCAGAAAACATTGTTAGAGCTGTTAAGGGTGAGAAAATCGGAACAATTGTAAATTAATGAAAATCAGCATCTTGCACATTTTCATAATTACTAAGAAATCTCGACGTACCAACGTACGCCATCGTCTTCTTAGTAATCACAAAAATGCACAATATACTAATTTTGATTAATTTACTAAAAAAGGAATTAAAATCAGCATCTTGCACATTTTCATAATTATATTAGATAAAAAGGAGAGATTTTTATGGATTATACAAATATTAAAGAAAAAATGGAAAAAACAATTAGTGTTTATCAAGAAAAATTAGCTGAAGTAAGAGCAGGGCGTGCAAACCCAGCTATTTTAAACAAAGTAAAAATAGATTATTATGGAACACCAACACCAATAAGTCAAGTTGCAGGGGTTTCTGTACCAGAAGCAAGATTAATTGTTATTCAACCTTGGGATGCAAGTGTTTTAAAAGAAATTGAAAAAGCAATTTTAGCATCTGATATTGGAATTAATCCTAATAATGATGGAAAAGTAATAAGACTAGCTTTTCCTGAATTAAATGAAGAAAGAAGAAAAGAAATTGTAAAAGATGTTCGCAAAATGGCAGAAGAAGCAAAAGTAGCAATTCGTTCTATTAGAAGAGAGGGAATTGATACAGCCAAAGCTTCTCAAAAAGATGGAGAAATGACAGAAGACGAATTAAAACAAGCAGAAAATGAAATTCAAAAAATTACAGATAAAAATATTGAAGAAATTGATAAAATATTAGAAGCAAAAGAAAAAGAAGTTATGTCAGTTTAATTATATATACAAACTTATTATATAAATTTAGTAGGCGAACAAAGATAGAGCATGTAAGGTAATTTAAAATGTTATAAATTTAAATCATGCTCTTTTTTTCAAAGTGAGGAGTGTGATTAAATATGGATTTTAAAGAAGAATTAGCAAATTATCAACAAACAATAAATCAAGGAATAGAAAAATATTTAAAAAAGCAAAAATGTAAAGAAGAGGTATTATACCAATCAATGGAATATACATTAATGGGTGGAGGAAAACGCCTAAGACCAATTTTGACATTAGCCACATATAAACTATTTAAATCAGACATAGAAGCAGTAATGCCTTATGCAGTAGCAATTGAAATGATACACAATTTTTCTTTAATCCATGATGACCTACCAGGAATTGATAATGACGATTTCAGGCATGGAAAACCTACTAATCATAAGCAATTTAATGAAGCAACAGCAATTTTAGCAGGAGATGGATTATTAAATCAAGCATATATGGTAATTAGTCAAGACTTAGAAAACAGTAATACAAATTACATATTACAAAAAATAAAAATCTTAAAAGAATTTTCAAAAGCAATAGACAAAATGATAGCTGGAGAATATCTAGACACAGAATTAGAGGGAAAACAAATAACACAAGAAGACTTAAATTATATCCATGAAAATAAAACAGGTGCACTACTAAAAATTAGTGTAAGAATGGGAGCAATTCTTGCAGACTGTTCAGAAGAGCAATTAAAAAAATTAACTAACTATGCAGAAAAAATAGGATTAGCATTTCAAATAAAAGATGACATTTTATCTGAAGAAGGAGACGAAAAGATATTAGGAAAACCAGTAGGAAATGATAGAGAATTAGGAAAATGTACTTTTGTTTCACAATATGGTATAAAAAAAGCAAAAGAAATATTAAATAAAATAACAAAAGAAGCAATATATGAATTAGAAGAATTTGGAGAAAAATCACAATTTCTAAAAGAATTGGCGTTATATATCCAAAACCGTAATAAATGATTTTCAAAATGAGGTATAAAGAAAGGAGTGTATGATTATTTAAGTTATTAAATACATCATACAAGTAAAAATGGAATTTAATAAAGAAAATATGCCAAGACATATTGGTATCATAATGGACGGAAACAGAAGATGGGCAAAAGAACAAAATAAGCCAGTTAGCTTTGGACACAAAGAAGGAGCAAAGACACTAGAAAATATAGTTAGATATGCTAATAAAATAGGTTTAGAATACATAACAGTTTATGCATTTTCAACAGAAAACTGGAAAAGAGCAGAAGAAGAAGTAAAAACACTAATGATGTTATTGCAAAACTATTTAGAAGACTATACTAAAAGAGCTGACACAGAAAATATTAAAGTTAAAATATTAGGAGATATTAGTGCATTATCAGTAGGGATGCAAAAAAGCATACAAAATTGCATGGAAAGAACAAAAAATAATACGGGAATAACTTTTAATATTGCCTTAAATTATGGAGGCAGAGACGAAATAATAAAAGCAACAAAAAAAATAGCTGAACAAGTAAAAAAAGGTGAAATACAAATTGAAGATATAAAAGAAGAAACAATTGAAAACAATTTATATACAAAAGGAAATCCAGACCCAGACTTAATAATCAGAACAAGTGGAGAAAAAAGATTAAGTGGATTTTTAACATGGCAGTCTGTGTATTCAGAAATTTTAGTTATTGACAAAAAATGGCCAGACTTTAGCGAAGAAGACTTAGATAAAAGCATAATAGAATATCAAAAAAGGACTAGAAAGTTTGGAGCAAACTAAAGGAGAAATTGGAGAAAGTTTCCTTTTGTTCATAAATACTAGGCAAAGGAGGAAGTAATAGATGGATATAAAAAGAATCACATCAGGATTATTAGGCTTTCCACTTGTATTAATAATTCTCTTATTAGGGAATAAAATAATAGTAGACATTGCATTAGCAATAATTGCGTTACTTGCTATGAGTGAATATTTCAATGCCATAAAAAAAGTTGCAAAACCAGTAGAATGGTTAGGATATGTTAGTTGTTTTAGTATAGCATTTATTCACATTGTGCCACAAGAATATCTAAATATGGTAGTAACCCTTAGTGTACCAACAATTCTAATAATTTTATTTGCACAAGTAATAGCAACAGAAATGAGAACAAGTTTCAAAGACATTGCATACACATTCCTAGGAATATTTTATGTTGTATTTTTCATTATGTTTGTAGCATTTATAAATGGAATGCCAAATGGAAACATACTAATATGGTATGCACTTTTTGCAGCTTGGGGAACAGACATATTTGCTTACTTTATTGGAAAATATATAGGAAAGCACAAATTTAGCAAAGTAAGTCCTAAAAAATCAATAGAACGGTTGTATAGCAGGAACAATAGGAGCCATACTAATAATGCTGGCTTATACATATGTAGTAAACAAATATTTAGGAATGAATTATTCATACCTATTTATAGCAGGAACTGGTTTAATACTAAGCTTAGTAGGTCAAATAGGAGACTTTTCAGCATCTAGTATAAAACGATTTGTAGATATAAAAGATTACAGTAACTTAATACCAGGACATGGAGGAATGTTAGACAGAATAGACAGCCTAATATTCTTAGCACCATTTGCATATGCTTTATTCACATTATTATGATGTCGTATTGGGGACGTTTCCCTTGCGACATTTTTATGCAAATCGAACAAAAATGTCGCAAGGGAAACGTCCCCAACACGACAAAAGGAGGAAAAAGTGGTTACATTTCTTATTTCAGCAATTAAAATAATTATATTGTTGGGTGTTCTAATTACAATTCATGAATTAGGACATTTTATAGTTGCCAAACTTTGCAAAGTAAAGGTCAATGAATTTGCTATTGGTTTTGGACCTGCAATATGGCATAAACAAGGCAAAGAAACAAAATACACACTAAGATTAATTCCTTTAGGAGGTTATAATAGCATGGAAGGAGAAGACGAAGAATCAGATGATGAAAGGTCTTTTTCTAAAGCGAGTATTCCAAGAAGAATGGCTATTGTACTAGCAGGAGCAACAGTAAATATCATTTTTGCAATTGTTGTATATTTTATTTTAGTAGCATCTAGTGGAACATATATTTCTAATGAAATAGAGGGAACTTTGGATGGGTATGCTGCACAAAATGTTGGGTTACAGGCAGGAGACAAATTGATAGAGGGAAATGGAAAATCAATAAAAAGCAAAAAAGACTTAAATGAAGTAGTTTCAAAGTCAGATGGCAATATTATAAAATTGAAAATAGAAAGAAATGGAGAAATCTTAGAATATGATATTAAGCCAAGTGAAGTGCAATCTAAAGTAACAGGAATTTATCTAGATGAAAAATGTAAAATAATAGCAGTAGAAAAGGGTAGTAGTTCAGAACGTCATGGAATACAAGCAAATGATATATTATTAAAAGTAAATAATGTAGCAATAAATGAGGATAGAAACATAGCATTGCAGGAAATTAGCAAAGAGGGAATTAATGTAATGACACTTACAGTAAAAAGAGGAAATGACGATATAACAATAGAGCTAACTCCAGATTATATAACAAGTTACTACTTAGGAGTAAATTTAAAGAAATCAGAAGACAATTTTGTAAATAGATTTATAAATGGTGGAATGGAAACACAAAACTTTTTAATATCTATTGTAGATAATATTAAACAATTATTTACAGGAAATGTTGGTGTAGACCAAATGATGGGACCTGTTGGAATTTCAGAAGTTGTAGCAAAAACAGATGGTCTAAGAGAATTTTTTGAAATGATGGCATTAATTTCATTATCTTTAGGAGTAACAAATTTATTGCCAATACCAGCACTAGATGGTGGAAAAATTTTGATTTTATTGATAGAAGCAATAAGAAGAAAGCCTATGAAACAGCAGACAGAAATTAATATACAGTTAATAGGATTCTCAATTTTAATTGCATTAGCATTGTATGTAACATATAATGATATTTTAAGAATATTCTAAAAATTTCTCAAGTAAAAACTTGAGAAATTTTTATGATATAAAATAAATTAGAGAGTACATTACAAAATAATGCAAATTAATCCACCACTACCCTCATTTACAATACGTTCTAATGTTTCTTGTAATTTCATTTGAGCATCTTCAGGCATTTTAGAAAGTTTAGTCTGTAATCCTTCATTTACAAGTTCATGCAAACTTTTTCCAAAAATGTTTGACTTCCAAATTTCCTTTGGATTACTTTCAAATTCAGAAAGCAAGTAATTTACTAATTCTTCAGACTGCTTTTCAGACCCAACAATTGGAGAAACTTCAGTTTCTACACAAGTTTTTATTAAGTGAATTGATGGTGCTTTTGCTTTTAATTTAACACCAAACCTAGATCCTTGTTTAATCATTTCAGGTTCTTCTAACTCTAGATCTTCAATACTAGGTGTAACAATACCATAACCTTTAGCATCCACTTCCTCTAAAGCATAAGCAATTCTGTCAAATTTCTTTTTCGTTTTTGACAAATTAGAAATAATACTAAACAAATCACCTTCATTAGAAACTTCAACATTTGTAATTTCAGAAAGTACTTGGTAAAACAATTCTTCTTTTAATGTAATTTCAACATTTACACTTCCGTCACCTAACCTAATATCAGCAATAGAAGTCATAGAAATAATTTCTGTTTGTTTGATTTTTTGTACACAATGTGAAACATCTTTTAAAACTCTAACATCACAAAAAGCATTTCTGATTTCTTCAAACAATTCAGCCTTTAAAGGATGTTCAAAATCTAAGCCATCAATCCAGCGAGGAAACTTAATACATATTTGATTAGCAGGAAACTCATATAAAACTTTAGAAAACATATTATTAATATCATCTAAAGTAAGATATTCACAATTAATTGGCATTACAGTAGTATCATACTTTTCACTTAGTTTATCAGCTAAGTCTTTTGTATAACTAGAATTAGGGTCATCAGAATTTAAAAGTACAATGAAAGGTTTATTCAAAGCTTTTAATTCATTAACTACTCTTTCTTCAGCTTGGATATAATCTTCCCTTGGAATATCTGTAACAGAACCATCTGTTGTTACTAAAATTCCAATAGTAGAATGTTCATCAATAACCTTTTTAGTACCAATTTCTGCTGCTTTTTCAAAAGGAATTTCATCTTCAGACCAAGGCGTTTTAACCATTCTTGGCATGTCATCTTCTAAATAACCAATAGCATTATCAACTAAATAACCAACACAATCAACAAGCCTTGTTTTAAACTTCAAGTTATTATCTAATGTGATTTCAATTGCTTCATTAGGAATAAACTTAGGCTCAGTTGTCATTATAGTTTTTCCACCAGCACTTTGAGGAAGTTCATCTTTAGCCCTTTCTTTTTTATAATCATTATCAATATTTGGAATAACTAATAAATCCATAAATCTTTTAATAAATGTAGATTTACCAGTTCTAACAGGTCCAACAACCCCAACATAGATGTCACCATCTGTTCTTTTTGCGATGTCTTCATACAATCTTGTATTTTCCATTCTATACCTCCTTATTTGTTACAATTACTTTAGTTAATATATATGGGACATTTATTTGGAATATGACAAGTTTAAATTAAAATTTGTTCTTTTATTAAAATATAAAGAAATTATAATTTCACTTCAAAATGAAAAAAAAACAAATATAGGTTTACAATAGATATGTCACACCCAAATGTAAAAAATAAAAATAGG